>JAYEMC010000195.1:0-3400 GCA_034717935.1 Pseudomonadota bacterium
ATTAAATAAAGAACTTTTTTCATCTTAATCTCCCGGTATATACAGGTCATTGTTAGTGTTCACATTATATGTTTTACATCTTATCTAATTCACATAATTTCGTCAAGGAATTGCTGTAGTCGGTAAATGTAAAAAATACTTTACATTTACCGACTTTTATGGAATCATGTAAAATATAATTTACATTAGGATGAAATATAATTTACATTAGGATGAAATATAATGATTAAATGCAAAATCAATAATGTTACCGTTGGTGAGCTAGATTACAACCCGACGGAACGTGAGTATGTTTTTCGCTATTTTGGGAATGATCTATCCCCAATTTCGCTAATTATGCCTCCGTCTCAGCGCATCTATCTGTGGAAATATCACTTGCACCCTTTTTTTGAAATGTATCTTCCTGAAGGGTATCTTTTAGAAATATTTAAAAACATCTTAATCAAAGATTATGGTGAGATTAACGACTACCTTCTTTTTTCCTTGCTGGCTCCTAATATTGAAGGGCGGGTTAGTTTTCAAAGTGATCAGGAAAAAAACCTTTTTCAGGAAGTAGACTTAGATGATATTCTTAACTACGATACCGAGGATACATTTTCAAATTTACTTCATAACTTCTTGAAAAAAAATGCAATTTCCGGGGTACAGCCGAAAACTCTGGCCACAGTTCGAGACAAGGGTGCTTTAAGCACCCGGGAATATATTGTCAAAACCTGGGGGCCTGAATTTCCGCAACTTGCCGAAAATGAATATTTCTGCATGCAAGCCGTTAAGCATGCCGGGATTTTCACTCCAGTTCAACATCTTTCTCGGAATCGACGCTTTCTTCTGGTGAAAAAGTTTGACATCGACCAGGAAAAGGGCATATCTCTCGGCTTCGAAGAAGTGTTGGGGCTAATGGGCCGTAACCGGGAACAAAAATATACCGGCAGTTACGAACAGGTTGCAAAACTTATCTTTCAGGCGGCAACCGATAAGCTTTTTTCGATGGAGCAGTATTTCAAATTAATCATCATGAACTATTTTCTCAAAAATGGTGACGCACACCTGAAAAATTTCGGTATTCTATATGACGAAAAGATTTCCGAAATCAATATTTCTCCTGCCTACGATGTGGTTTGTACAGTGCCTTATCTTTTTCGCGATAAACCTGCATTAACCATGTTCGGAAGAAAAATCTGGTTTGGAAGAAAGGAGCTGTTGGAGTTTGGAGAGAAGCAGTGCCTGTTGAGCCGCAGTGAGACTCAACGCTGTTATGAGAGTTGTTGTGAGAGCGTTGTCGATACAATTAAATTAATCCGTGAACACATTCGGGGCAATCCGGCGTTTGCCGTGATCGGTAAGCGCATGATTGCCGCCTGGACGTTTTCACTTCAAGGTACAACCCATAGAGAGATGCCCGATGATGTTATTGGAACTTGGTGAAAGCCTGCGTAGATTGCGCCGTGAAAAAGGATTAACCCAGGCAGAGACGGCGAGCAAAGCTGGTATCAGCCGACCGACGTTAAGCCGCATGGAACAGGGCAAATTTGCAAATGTGTCAGTTAGAGCCCTCTTCATCATCCTGGATGCACTCGATTATAAGATCGAAATAACAGGCAAAAACAGTATTGATCTGCCTGTTTTGAAACAGCGATAAAACCGACTCCCCCCTTTTTTTTTAAGGAGAAATTGTAATGCAGGTTGATTATGACAAAATGATAGCCTTCCACGGGCACAGTTGTCCGGGGTTGGCTATGGGTTACCGGATGACGTCGGCGGCGATGAATTATCTCTCCCAGCACCGTTCAGAAGATGAGGAGTTGGTGGCAATCACTGAAAATAACGCCTGCGGCGTTGATGCGTTGCAATTTATCAGCGGTTGTACGTTTGGTAAGGGTAATTTGATTTTTAAAGATTACGGAAAGCAGGTTTTTACGTTCTATGCTCGTAAAACCGGTCTCGGGGTGCGAGTGGCTCTCAGTCAGGCCGCAATCCCGGCAGCCTTAAGGGCCGATCGTCCAGCCTTTATCGAGTGGCTTCTGAATGCCGATGAGGCTGAAATTGTCTCTGTAGTGCCGGTTATAATAAAGGAGCCGGAAAAAGCTCGCGTGATGGCCTCGGTGGTTTGTGAAAACTGCGGTGAAGCAGTCATGGAGAGCCGTATTTGCGCACAAAAGGGCAAAAATATTTGCATTCCCTGCAGTATGAAAAGTGCCAAATCCGATCAGGTTTCCTAGATATTAAAACCACGGTTTTGATAGCGGGGGAGAGCGGTACCGGCAAAGAGTTGGTGGCTCGGGCGATTCACTATCACAGTTCGTCGGTGGGGGAGCCTTTTATCGCTCTTAACTGCTCTGCGATAGTTGAAAATCTGCTTGAAAGTGAACTCTTTGGTCACGAGCAGGGCAGCTTTACCGGGGCCGTTACCACCAAAAAAGGTAAGTTTGAAATTGCCGGCAGCGGCACCCTGTTTCTCGATGAAATCAGCGAACTGCCGCTCCATCTGCAGGCCAAAATTTTACGTTTTATGCAGGAACGGGAGTTTGAAAGGGTTGGCGGTAACCGGAAAATAAAATTCAATGCCCGGATTATTGCGGCGACCAATCGTGATCTTGCGCAAATGGTTAAAGAGGGAGAGTTTCGTGAAGACCTCTATTTTCGGCTCAAGGTTTTTGAGATAGATATTCCGCCGCTGCGTAAACGTAAAGAAGACATTCCCTTGCTTGTCGAGTACCTGGTAAAAAAATAAACCGCACCACTGGTAAAAAAATCCGCCAGATTCCGATGGCCGCCATTGACCGTTTCATCGAGCACGACTGGCCCGGAAATATCCGTGAGCTCGAAAATGTCCTCACCCGGGCCGTCGTCCTCTCCAAGGATGATTGTCTGCACGAAACCAATGTCGCCAACCTGCTGCGCCAGCCGCAGCCCCCTCAATCAACCGCTTCCCAGTTAAAAAGTTTAAGCGAAATTGAAGCTCAACACATCACCCAAGTGCTCGATTATTGTCAATGGAACATCTCCCAGGCCGCCCGCATCCAGGGCATTGCCCGGCCCACACTAAGAAATAAAATCAAATCGCTGAAGCTGAAGCTCTCTTGCGGACTATAAGATAAGACCATCTCCATTTTTTCTCAGTAGCCGGTTCAGCTCGCTGACGGCATATAGGGGTAGAGAGAGTAGCTCAAAGGATATAGTTTGCTTTTCTCCGGCTATCGTTACCTGAGAGATAACCCTTTGTCGGCTGGGTTGATTGGTGTCAAAACGGATCGCCTTGATTGATTTTCCTAACGCTCCAAATTAATTTCATTGAGCCGCAATTTTTGCTCTTTGGCGAACTGTCTGACCAGGGTAGACTTGCCAACTTGACGGGCACCTCTTAAGATGAGAGGTTTACGGCGACGACCCTTAAACCACT
>JAYEMC010000196.1:0-3399 GCA_034717935.1 Pseudomonadota bacterium
TCTACAAAACCTACGACCCCCGAGCCCGGATTTTAGGACCGCTCGCCAAATTCCGCTGTCTCGGCTGCAAACCTGAGGTCCAAAACCTGATCAGTACGGCCGAACACCTCGAACACAAGGTTGTCAGCTCTCTGGATCAGACAAAAAAGATCTTTCCCAATGTCGATTACTACTCAGGGGTTGTCTACACCCGTTTAGGCATTGATCCGGCTATGTTCACCCCGCTCTTTGCCGTCAGCCGGGTTGCGGGCTGGACGGCCCGGGTTCTGGAGTACATGAATAACAACCGTATTTTTCGGCCCCGGGCCCTCTATACCGGAGAATTCAATCAGGTTTTTAAACAGGTCGATGAACGCTAAAGCAACCAACAACAATGTCCGCCATGAACTGGAACAACGGGAAAGGAGCCTTCTGGCTCCTTTCGCCGCTTTCAGTGCCGACTCACGCGGCCGCCGGCTACCGGAAGTCGAATGCAACTATCGCATGGCCTACCAACACGACCGCGACCGCATCATCCACTCCAAAACCTTTCGCCGGCTAAAATATAAAACCCAAGTGTTTCTGGCTCCCAGCGGTGATCATTACCGCACCCGTCTGACTCACACCCTGGAGGTCGCCCAGATCGCCCGCACAATTGCCAAGGCGTTGCACTTAAATGAAGATCTGACTGAAGCGATCGCCTTGGGCCACGATCTTGGTCATACCCCCTTCGGCCATGCCGGAGAAGCCGTTCTCAACCGCCTGCACCCCGGCGGCTTCAACCATTTTCAACAAAGTTTGCGGGTTGTTGATATTATCGAAAAAGAGGGTCGGGGACTAAACCTGAGTTTTGAAGTGCGGGACGGTATCATAAAACACTCAAAAGGCAAGGGGCCAATCCTCTCTCAGGATCTGAAACACACAGCTATGACCCTTGAGGGACAAATTGTCCGACTGGCCGATATTATCGCCTATGTAAATCACGACATTGATGATGCCATACGAGCGCAAACCATCAAGGCCGAACAGATCCCCAAAGAGTGCAACCAAATCCTTGGCGATAGCCATACCAGACGCATCAACACCATGGTTACCAATATTATCGACGAAAGCCGAAAAGAGCCCGGCACCCTGAAAGTTTCAGCCGAAATTATCGAGGCGGTGAGCGAATTACGCTCTTTTCTCTTCATCAATGTCTATGAAAGTCCGGCAGTTTATCGTGATTTTATCAAAGCCAGCCGACTGCTCAAAGAGATCTACACCTATTTTCAGGAACACCCGCAAAAACTTAAGGAAAAGTATTATCCCGGCTACCTTGAAAACTACAATTTCAACGACAATCTGCGCGATTTTATCGCCAGTATGACCGATCGCTACGCTTTCTCACTCTATGAGAAGCTTTTTCTGCCCCACCCCTGGAACGTTTAGGAAAAATATTACCCATGACCGAAGAAAAAGAACCAACGAATTCACCGATTGCAGCCCTCGAAAACCTTAACGAAGATGAAAAGTACTTTTTACAGATAACCGCACTTTTAGACAGCAAAACACCACGCGAAGAGCTCTTTCGCATCATGAAAGCCCTGCAGCAAGCCCCAGGATCTTCGCGAAAGTGGGATGCAGAAAAAGCGATTAATCAATTACGTAAACTTCGCCAACTGGGCTTGATCGACAACCACAACCGCTGCCATCGAAAAATCAATGAAGTAGTCGCCCGACGGCCTGTCGACCGCAGATCCCTTGATCTCTGCCGCCAGCTGATTCGCTCCTCCTACATTGACAACCACTCCCTGGGCAACGACAGTCAGGAACTTTGCTCCCGCACGTTGAGAAACTTCCGCCTGGCCCTTTTCAGTCACGACCTTGATGTTTTACAAAAATATTTGCCGATCTTTTATCGAGCCGACTATGATCCGCTTTTTCGCCACCCCTATGCCGCACTAACCCTCTACCCTTTTAATCCGCAATGGTTTTTACAACTACCTCTGCCGCTTCAATTTACGGCTCTTGACGACTGTATTACCCACTCGCTTGAAGATCTGGTCGCCACCCCGCAACTGGATCAATTTATCATAACCCATTACCCGGTAGATAAACCCGGCAGCCGGCCCTTTATTCTGCTCTATGCGAACAAACTTCTTTATAGCGGCCGACTTAGCGAACTTGAGGAGATCTACCACCAACAAAGTCAACTTTTTAACGGCAGCGGCTTCAAAGGGGCAATAGCCACCATCAAAGGAGATTTCAACCAGGCCGCTAATTGGTTTAAGCTTGACCTGGAACAAGCTCGTACAGTTAACCCCGAAGGCGTAGCTTGTTTTGATGCTCCCATCGCCTTCTTCTACATTCTTACTTTGGGCCATACCCAAACTGCGTCAGCCTGGGATGAGGCGGTAAAAAGTCTGAGTACCGGGGAAGAAAAATTCGCCTATAACCCTTTTACCAGAGATCTTTTTCGTCTCGCAGACACCTTGCTCAAACTTTTCCAAGGCCTGGTAGTTGAGGCGCGAAAAAGTTTTAGCGCGATTGAACAACGCCCCGACAATTCGATCTTCACCCTGCTAACGGCCTTGGTCTCCTATTGGCTTACCGGAGAGCTCAAAGAGAGTGAACGCCATAAGCTCACTGCTCTAAAACAGGAGGCAAAGAGCTCTTTCCCTTGGGTCTCTCTTGAAAGTTGCCAGTTACTGGATCTAAGCGATCCGGAGAAACAGGATGACAGGCAAACCGGCAACCGGGAAAAAATATCAGCCCAATTCGAACCCGAACTAAAGGACGGCCTCAAACCTTTAAGCCCAGCAATAACTATTGAACCGGCTTGGCGACGCACGTTAGCCGCCTTAAAACAGCTTACTCCCGACAGTTCTCTCCAAACGACCCCGGAAAAACCGGATTCAGAGAACCGACTGGCCTGGTTTGTCGGCCTCAATCAAGAGGGAGAGCTCAACCTGACCCCCAGAATCCAAAGATCTAATCCCGGCAACATTTGGAGCCCGGGCCGCAATTTAGCCCTAAACCGCATCTACGAAGGTGATCATTTTACTTTTTTCACAACCCAGGATCATCGAATCTGTAAAGCCCTGCTCCGCCAACCCGATGAGAAAGGAGAAAGCTATAGCTTTAACCAGATTAAAGCCTTGCCCGCCCTGTCCGGACATCCGTATCTCTTCCTCAATGGACATCCTGAAATTCCCGTCGCCGTAGGTCCGGGACAGGTCGCAATCGTTATAGAGAGCAATTCCGAAAACAACACGTTTTCAATTTCGCTCCGCCCTGATCTGGAAAATCGGGATATCATGGTGATCGCCGAATCCTCAACCCGCTTCACCTTCTACCGCAACAGTGATGAGTACCAAGAGGTAGCCAAACTTCTCGGAAAGGGTCTAACCTTACCCCAAGAGGCCGAAAACGAAATCCTTG
>JAYEMC010000197.1:0-3385 GCA_034717935.1 Pseudomonadota bacterium
GCTGTTTGCCTCCTCTGGGGTTTTGTATCTGATTATTGAGTATGGACAGGTTCCCTGGATTGCCCTGATACTTGCGATCACCTTTGCCCTTTATGGTTTATTGCGAAAAGTTGCCCGGATTGATGCTTTAATTGGGTTAACGGTTGAAACGCTGCTGCTGGCACCTATTGCCGGTTGTTATATGCTCTATCTGTTGTATTCAAAACAGTCGGTATTTTTGTCTGGCTCGATAAATTACAATTTGTTGCTCCCTTTGGCTGGAGTTGTGACTGCAATTCCGTTACTGTTTTTTATCTCCGCAGCCCGGCGTTTACAGTTGGCAACGATTGGATTTTTACAGTATATCACCCCCAGCTTACATTTTGTGTTAGCTGTGGTTGTTTTTTGTGAACCATTTTCTCAAGAGCAGTTTATAAGTTTTTTATTGATCTGGGCAGGCTTGGTTGTTTACTCAGTTGATGCTATATGGAAACACCGACGTAGAGATGCTCTTTCCTTAAAGAGTTGACAGCTTTTTGTTTAGCCATCAGATTCATTTTTCTGAGACCAGCAAGAAAAAGCCTTTACATTTATAAATCTATATATATAATAATCGGCATTAATCACTTTAACACTTGCATCAGGTAACTGAACAAAAGGGTAAATACTATGGCAAATTATGATTATGACATCTTGACTATCGGGGTTGGACCGGCAGGAATGGTTGTTTCGGCAATGGGAGCGGCAATGGGTTTGAAAGTCTGTGCTATTGAGAAAAACAAACTTGGCGGAGAATGCATGAATGTCGGTTGTATTCCGAGTAAAGCCCTGTTGCGGATGGCTAAGACGCGGCATGCCGTGACTAAATTTTCCAAGTTTGATATGGCGGAGATGCCGTTACCCGCAGTTGAAAATCCATTTCCACATATACAGGAAAAACTGACCTTTATTAATGAAAAAAAGTATGCGGTCAAGTTTGAACAGGTTGATAAAGTGGTGCGTCAGGGTGCGGCCAGTTTTATCGATTCCCACACTGTTGCCGTGGGGGAGCGTAAAATTACCGCCAAGAGAATTTTTATCTGTACCGGAACCAGACCGTCAATGCCACCGATTCCTGGTCTGGATACAATTGATAATATTTTAACTAACGAAAATTTGTTTAATCTGGAATCAATTCCGGAAAGTATGTTGATTATTGGTGGTGGAGCGATCGGTTCGGAGATGGCACAGGCTTTCTCCCGTTTGGGTTGCAAAACAACTATTGTGCAGATGGATTCCCATTTGTTGCCTTTTGCCGATAAATTTGCCGGTGAAACCCTTGAAGAAACATTTAAGAAAGAAGGTATCGAAGTTTATAACAACCGTTCAATCAGCCAGGTTGAAGCAAAAGATGGTCGGGTGATTTTAACCACCAAAGAGGGGGAAACCCTGGAGGCAGAACGCCTCTTGATGGCAGCAGGACGGATACCGACCCTTGATGGGTTGAAGTTGGAGAATGCCGGGGTTAACTATACTTCAAAGGGGATTCCGGCCAATGGCAATCTGGAAACCAATGTCAGTCATATTTATGCTGTTGGTGACTGTAATAGTAATCATCTGTTTTCCCATGCGGCTATGCACCAAGGGATGATTGCGTTGATGAATATCATGCGACCCTGGCCGTTCAAAAAGGATTTCAGAAAATATGTCGTTCCGTGGACTGTTTTTACCGAACCGCAGGTTTCCATGGTTGGAATGCAGGAATCGGAGTTGATTGCCGCCGGAATCAAAT
This sequence comes from Pseudomonadota bacterium, assembly GCA_034717935.1. GTDB lineage: Bacteria > Desulfobacterota > Anaeroferrophillalia > Anaeroferrophillales > Tharpellaceae > Tharpella. The sequence goes on from JAYEMC010000197.1 coordinate 1,751, forward strand.
ATGATGTTATCGAAGCAAAACATGCCGACTATGGTGCTGCGATTGCTGAGCAGGTGACTACCGGTTCGGTTCGGGTGCTTGCCAGTAAGATGGGTAAGATTTACGGTGTTTCCATTATCGGTGAAGGCTCTGCTGAAATGATCAACGAGTGGGGGCTGGCAATCCAGAAGAAGATCCGCCTTGCTGATATCATGTTGCTGCAGCACTCTTTCCCCAGTATGTCATTTATGAACAAATCAATTGGCGAAAACTGGATGATGAATATGTTGAAGAACAACTGGATGAAGAAGATGATGGGATTGATGATGCGCTAAGGGTTTGTATGAAAATAACATGTTTTAATCCGAATGAAGCTTTAGGTTTTACATTGGATTTTGGAGGGTATGATATTTCAGCTCTTCCTTTGAAATATTTTGATAATATCGTAAAAGCAGTATCTAATATAGGTACTGAATTCTACACAGGCATGTATTTACCTGATTTTTAGATGGTGCAGGAGCAGCTCCCATTCCTGAACCTGCAACTGCTTTATTGTTAGGATTAGGAATTGGTTTGGCTGTTGTTAAGACTAAAGGAAAAGGACTCGTTGAAAAACTTTTCAATAAATAATTGATGGCGTCGCAAAAAGTTTTTTGACATTTGTCGCCGGTGGTTAAAACCACCGGCTTTATGACGCGAACCCTGTCGGGTTCTCAAATTATAATCATACATATCATTATTTCCCCGACAAATACTCCCCAAGAAAATCCTTCTTGAAAGCCGGATAATCTCCAACTTCAATAGCAGCCCGCGCACCGGCAACCATGTTTAGGTAGAAACGGACATTGTGGATCGCGGCCAAAGTGGCCGACAAAATTTCATTGGCATTGTACAGGTGATGCAGGTAGGCGCGGGTGAAATTACGGCAGCAGTAACAATCACAGGAGGGGTCAACCGGGAAAAAGTCGCGACGGAAGTTGCGGTTGGTTAATCTGATTTTTCCACGCTTGGTAAACAGAGTGGCACTGCGAGCGTAACGGGTCGGGATGACGCAGTCAAACATATCCATTCCGCGCTCAATCGATTCAAGAATATCTTCTGGGAGGCCAACTCCCATCAGATAACGTGGCTTGTTTTTCGGCATGAACGGTTCAGTAAAGTCGACCACTTTTTTCAGCAGTTCGAGCCCTTCACCGACACTGACACCACCGATGGCATAACCGGGGAAATCCATTGCTGTCAACGCCTCGGCACACTCGCGGCGTAAATCATCATAAACCCCTCCCTGAACGATGCCGAACAGAGCCTGATCTTCACGTGCATGATGTTTTAAACAGTTTTCGGCCCAGCGGATGGTTTTTTTGACCGATTTTGCGGCATAGTCATGGATGGTCGGGTAGGGGATACATTCGTCGAAAGCCATGATGATGTCGGCACCCAGGTCGTTTTCAATTTGCATCGCCTCTTTTGGACCCAGGAAAATTTCATCCCCGGTTAATTCGTGACGAAAGTGGACACCGTCCTCACCGATTCTTTTCTTCGGCAGAGAAAAGACCTGAAATCCACCACTGTCTGTGAGTATCGGTTTTTTCCAGTTCATGAATTTATGCAGTCCACCCGCTTTTTTTATCAATCCTTCGCCCGGTTTCAGGTGGA
>JAYEMC010000198.1:0-3369 GCA_034717935.1 Pseudomonadota bacterium
AAAATGGGGGCTCCGGAAAAAGCTTTGCCCAAACTTGATAATTGGCTTAAAGCTTTTCCTCAAGCCCCGGACGCCGGGGTCATCTGGCTCGATCTCTGTGCCAATGCTGCCGCCGCCGGTCAAGAGTTTAGGTCTCAAGCCAGGAGAGCTTTTTTCAAGGCTTATGAGTTGTTGGGCGATATTCCCGCCTTACAAAAACTTGCTCTAACGCTGTCGTTGTCCAAGCAGGCGACAGCTATCGGCAGCCTGTCCAGCGATGTTCGTCGTTCCCCATTTCAACCTGAGCAGAGGTTCCAAAATATGAAATCAACAACTAGTAGAGAGAGCGATGGCATCTATCTTTTTAACGCACCTTTCTCTTCACCTGGAAATCCTTATGCCAGTGTTCCAACCCTTATGGCTTACCTCAAAAGTAAAAATATTCCGGCTCAAGCCTGTGATTTGGGTCAAGAATTCTGGCACCGATTTTTGACCTCAGAGCAGATCAGGTCGGGCATCAATTATGTTGAGGAGAGATTTTTAGAACTAAACCGGAAAAAGAGGCTCTCCTTTTATGAGGTTGCTGAATATAAAAAAGTAGTTTCTCTGTTGGATACAATTGCTAAGCAGAGAAAAATCGTGGATCGGGCACTATTGCCAACCTCTTCGTCGACCTCTCTATTTTATCAAGATAGTCGTATCTCTGCTCTGCTGATCGCTTTGGCGACAGCCCCTTTTTTCCCTTCTCATATGATTGTTGAACCGGTGACCATGCTCTTTTCCGGTTTTGACAATTTTTCGAGCAAGGATATTATAGCTTCGACTAAAACCGATTTTTTTTATTCTAAATTGCTCCGAGAAATTATTGAAGAAAAATTCTCTTCTGCTTCACCGCCGCTATTGGTCGGTATCTCCGTAACTTTCGAAAATCAGATTGTTCCCGGTTTTTTCTGTGCCCGTTTAATCAAGGAACTTTTGCCGACGACTCATGTGGTTATGGGAGGCGCCTTTGTCTCTCTTCATCTTAGAGAACTTGATGATACTTCTCTTTTTTCCTGTGTTGACGGTTTTATTGTTGATGACGGAGAACTTCCGCTTGAAGCCCTTTATCGGGAACTGGGGCAGGATGAACCCGATTTTGCCAAGGTTCCCGCCCTGATTCGGCACCAAAACAGCCAGGTTGTTAAAAATCCTTCCGTTCCGCCTTTGTCACTTGCAATCTTGCCGCCGCCCGATTACACGGTTTTTAATCTTGCACAATACTTGTCACCATTGACCGATATGGTTCTCACCTTTCGCCTCTCTCGAGGCTGCTATTGGCAACGATGCACATTTTGCCGAACTGAGCTCTCTTTGTGTAAAGATTATGAACAGCCGCCGGTTGAAAAGGTTTTTGCCGATCTTTGTCAAGTCATTGAAGAGACCGGAGCCCGGCGGATATCTTTCAGCGACGAATCAGCGCGCCCGGAAGTTTTGGAGTTTATTGCCCGTAATCTTTTGCAGAGGGGTATCAAAATTGAGTGGTTGGCCCATACCCGGTTCCACCCCTCTTTGACAGCGGAACGTTTTGTCCTTTTCAAAGAGTCAGGCTGTCTTAGTCTGACTTTAGGGTTGGAGTGTTATAATGACCGGATTTTGGCTTTGATGAAAAAAGGGATCAATGTCGAACTGGTCGATCAAGTGTTGGCTGCTAACGCCGGTTGTTTACCCTTGCATCTCTATATGATTGTCGGTTTTCCGACTGAGACTGAAACAGAGGCGCGACAAAGCTATGCTCGGATAATTGAATTTCGTGAACAAAAGCTTATAAAAAACTTTAACTATACCCTGTTCCAGCTTATTTATGGTTCGGATATTTTTAAAAATCCATCCATTTACGGGATTGAAAAAATTTATTATGATGAAAATCAAGACCTGACCCTAGACAGTCACACTTTTACAGGAGAAGGGATGTCAAGAAAGAGGGCAACCGACCTTAATCATGAGTTCAGGGCTGCGGCCGGACCGGCCAATAATCAAGAGTTGATGCTGCTGATGTTAAATGAAGTTAATGTCAGGGGCCAAACTGTTCCTCTAAATTACAACTACGGCCAAGTAAAATCAGCCATCATGGCCCAAATTCACAAACTTCACCAGATGCCGTATAGTCAATGGCTTGAAAGCACTGATTCCGGGCTTGAATTAGCCATAAAGCAAAAGGTCTAAAATTGAGACATTGCCGCCTGATTATCGTTGAAGGTATCATGGGGTCAGGCAAGAGTGAAACCTCACGCTGGTTGACAAAGAGGTTGAAACGGGAGGAGCTGAAAGCCCATCTTGTGGGTGAGGCTTATTGGCCGCACCCGACCCGGGTAATCACCGATCTCAAACAACCGCTCTCTCCCTGGCTTGAATTGGAAGCTGGCGAACTTGCTCAAAAAAGTCTTGTTAAATGGCGAGATTTTGTCGATGAGACATTGAACTCCGACTCCATAGCGGTATTTGACGGTCAGCTTTTTCATGGCGATCTGACAACTTTAATGATGATGGAGATGTCTTTTACAGAGATTCAAAATTATATACTGGAGCTCGAACTAGAGCTTGTCCGGCTAAACCCTCTTCTGATTTATCTCTATCAAACTGATATCGAAAAAGCGCTGCACAAGATCTGTGGGCAACGCGACCCGCAATGGCAAAAGATGCAGTTTGACTGGAAATTAAGCTCGCCCTATTGTCAAGGGAGAGGGTTTTCCGGAATGACCGGTTATGTCGATTTTTACAAAGAGTATCGCGGATTAACTGATGAGCTTTTTTCACTTCTGAAAATTGATAAATTATCGCTGGAAAATCAGGCCGAGGATTGGCCCTCAATTTACGCAGAGATTGAAAGTTTTGTCATGGAAAGCATTATAGATGCCGGAAAGGATTTATGAGATGAACTATAAGTTGCATGCCGGTAGCCGGCCCGGATTTAAAAAATCATCTATGGCTTTGGGCCTTCCTGATGATCTTTTATTGTTAACCTTTACCCCTGAAGAGACGATCTTTCAGGGGATTAAAGATTTCAGAAAAGCCTTTTTCGGGTTACTCGACGGCAAACTGACGGTTGCTGAAATAGTAGCTCAGTTGCAATCTGCCAATTATGATTGCACTCTGGAAAAAGTGCTGTCAATACTTGATTTTCTCTATGAAAAAAAATTGCTCGAAGATTATAGTGCGGTTCTTTCCGGTGATAATTTTGATCATGCTTTCGGGGCGCGTTACTCCCGCCAGGCTCTTTTTTTTGCGGCTCGGGAGGCTGATGGCATCGCCGCTGCCGATAAAGCCATAAAAATCCTGAAAAAATCACATATTGTCCTTTTTGGAATGGGCGGCTTTGGTTGTCATCTTCTTTATGAATTGGCAAGTTTT
>JAYEMC010000199.1:0-15740 GCA_034717935.1 Pseudomonadota bacterium
CGACCCGGGCCGTATTCAATGTATCTGAGGATTCAACACAACAACCATAGCGAACATCATCAATCATGGCAGCATCAATTCCGGCCCGTTTAATGGCCTCTTTCATAGTAATGCCGGCCAGAGTAGCACCATTCAGACTCTTCAAAGAACCACCGAACGCACCAATGGCAGTTCGACAGGCAGAAACTATAACTACATCTTTCATTGCTTACCCCATAATATACAATAAAAAAATTTCTAAAATAATGATTTGCCACAGACCCACACGAACACACACAGACCCGAAGTTTTTGTCCGTGTGAGTCTGTGTGGGTTTGTGGCAAAAAAGAGCGGTCAAAACTAAGCCAACAGAGTTTTGCCGATAGTCATGATTTCGGCCTCTTTAGTGCCTTCATAGAGTTCAAGAATTTTGGCATCACGATAGAATTTCTGAACCTTGTACTCTTTGATATAGCCGTAGCCGCCATGGATTTCCAGAGCCGCATTAGCACAATAGACCGCCGTCTGACCACTGAAATATTTAGCCATTGCCGCCAGCGTAAAATCCGGCGTACCATTATCGTAGAGCCAGGCGGCTTTGTAGACTAAATTACGGGCGGCCTCTGTCCGGATCGCCATCTCGGTCAATTTGGCCTGGGTCAACTGGAAAAATCCCAACGGTTTACCGAAAGCCGAGCGCTCTTTGGAGTAACGTATGGCTTCATCAAGACATCCCTGAGATAGCCCAACACCCTGGGCCGAGACCATGATCCGAGTCATATCAAAAAAATGCATTACCTGATGAAAACCCCGACCCTCTTCACCAACCAGATTTTCCTGGGAAACCCTCACATCTTCAAAAGCGAGTTCCGCCGTATCACTGGATCTTATGCCCATCTTACCCTTAATTTTGGTTCGCGTAATACCGGGCAGATCAGATGGAATAATAACCATACTGAAACGATCATGGCGGCGTTTGGCATCGGGGTTGGTAACCAGCAAAGCCACCATAAAATCACATACCGTACCGTTGGTGATAAACATTTTATTACCATTGATGATATAATCACTGCCATCTTTGACAGCTCGGGTGGCGACACCGGAAACATCAGTCCCGGCATTGGGTTCAGTAAAGGCCCCGGCTCCGACCATTTCGCCACGACAGACCGGAGGCAGGTATTTCCGTTTCTGCTCCTCGGAACCGGAGTGGAGAATTGCTTCACAACCGAAAGGGGCAACTACAATATTTGTCCCGATACCCATGTCGACCCGTGAAAGTTGCTCGGTAACAATGGCGTTACCCAAAACCCCAAAACCGGCCCCACCATACTCTTCAGGAATCCAGCTTCCGACTAAACCAAGCTCCGCTGCTTTTTTATGAATTTCCGGCGTATATTTTTCCTCGTCGTCACACTCCTCTGAAAAGGGGGAAATTTCCACCTTGGCAAATTTATACGTCATATCCTGTAAAAGTTTCATCTCTTCGGTCAAATTATAATTCATTATTAAACTCCTTTTATATTTTACTCATTACGGATTCATCACATAACTGTTATTTAAAACTTTAACTTGGTTTTGCCAAATATTCTGAAAACGTCTCGTATCGACTATCGGCTTTTTGATCATTTTCAGACACAACTCCATCTGTTTTTCCGTGCTCCCGGTTTTAGAGTAAATCTGCAGTGCATATTTGGAAAAATCCCTGATTATAAAATCAAATATCTGATCTAAAAGATCATCTTCAAGATTTTCAATCTTGGCTTTTTCAATAATAAGCTGGCCGTAAACTACCAGAGTAAAAAGTTCGCCAAGACTTAAAAGAAAATCAAGATCTTGAGCCTGCTCTTTAGTCGGTTTGGCCGTTAGAAGAAATTCTTTGAGCACTTCAATCTGCTCTTTGAAGATATTAACATTAGGCAGATTGACGCTGTTGTAGGCGATATTGTAATCATGGAAGCGAATCTTGCCTAAACCTTTGGTCGGCCCCTGATTAAAGAGAAAATCATCATTAGCCGAATCGGTGCGCTGAGGAATTTCCGCAAACTCATCAGGATTGAAAAAATAGTTGGCGGTAAACTTTATGATAAGCGCCATATTTACATGAACCGTGCCCTCAAGCTTGGGCAGAGCCCGGATATCATAGGTCGCATTCTCAAAATAGATATCTTTTTCAAATCCTTTCGCCGCAATAATATCCCAGAGCAGGTTTATAACCTCTTCTCCCTGAGTCGTCACTTTCATTTTGACCATCGGATTAAAGAGCAGATAGCGCCGGTCTTCGGCAGATGCTGAGCGCATGTAGTCAATAGCCCTTGAGGCAAAGAGTTTCATCGCCGTCAAACGGCAGTAGGCATCTGTAAAAAACTGCTGAATATAGGAAAAATCGGTAACAAATTTACCGTAAAGATTGCGGTTTGAGGCATGCGTTATGGCCTCGTAGAAAGCGTGCGCACAGATGCCGATAGCGCCAAAACCTAAGTTAAATTTGCCGACATTGATGGTATTCAATGAAGAGTCCCAGGCCTTGGAACCAGCGGAAAGAATATCGGCCTCACTGATCGGGTAGTTATTAAGCGCATACTCGGCGACATAGCTCTGCCACTCAACAATATATTTCACCAGATCATAATTTTCATGTTCAGGCTCAGCAACAAAGAAGACATATTCATCAGTCTCGGAGTTCTTGGCAAAAGTGGAGACCAGAGCCGCCTCATTGGCGTTGCCGATGTAGTATTTGCTCCCATCGGCAACATAGCCGCCCCCGGCTACCGGGGTCAGCTTCATCTCAGAAGAGTAGAGATCGGCGCCGTGCTCTTTCTCGGAAAGACCGAAGGCGAAAATACCACCCTCTTCCAACAGGGCGGCGGTCTTTTGCTTGACCGCTTCATTATCGCCCATCCAGATCGGCCCCAAACCGAGAATTGTCACCTGCCAGGTGTACCAGTATTCGATACCATAAAAGCCCAGAATTTCACTATAGTCACTATTTCTCGTCGTATCCCAACGGGCATCGGGATCACTACTGTATTGAGCCGGCGTCAGCAGAGTCGCAAAGATCCTGTTTTCTTTGATAAATTCGATAAATCCTGCGTACCAAACCCGCTCATGATAATCTTCTTTTATTTTTTCCAGACCCATATTCTCAAAAAAATCGATGGTTTTAAGCATGATTTCCCGAGAACGTTGATCAAGATATGCATATTTCTCTTTTTTCGGATTTAAAATCATTTTTATTTTGTCTCCTCGGCTTTAAGATCTTTTTTCAAGATTTTTCCCGTAGCACTCATCGGCAGAGCATCCCGGATATCAACAATGCGCGGGTATTTATAGGCCGCCATCTGCTCTTTTGACCAAGCGATAATTTCTTCCGAGGTAGCTTGAACTCCCTCTTTAAGCACAACCACCGCTTTGACCTCTTCACCATGCTGTTCATGAGGCACACCGATAACTGCTACCAGCGAGATCGCCGGATGGGTCAGCAAAACCTCTTCGAGTTCACGCGGGTAAACATTAAATCCACCCCTTATAACCATATCCTTAACCCGATCGACAATATAGAAATAACCATCCTCATCCATCTTCCCGAGGTCACCGGTATGGAACCATTTACCACCCTTGAAGGCGGCGGCGGTCTCCTCCGGTTTATTGTAATAGCCCTTCATAACATTGTGGCCGGAGATTACCACTTCGCCGACTTCACCAACCGCAATCTCTTTATCTTTATCGTCAAAAATTTTGACTTCAATCCCCCAGATAGGAAAACCGATGGAACCCGGTTTACAAGGTTTGTGGGTCTGGTTAAAAGTGGCAACCGGGCAGGTCTCCGAAAGACCATAGCCCTCAAGAATCTGCAACTGGTATTTCTCCTCGAAACCTCTGATAATTTCAACCGGCATGGCGGCTCCGCCAGAGGCGCCAAGACGTAAAGTCTTTTGGATTAAATCAAAATCAAAACGGCCCTCTTTATCCTCAAAATGGAGCATCGCCCAATACATTGTCGGCACCCCGGCAAAAACCGTGGCTCCATGATCCTGAACCGCGCTAAATACGGCTTCCGGAGTAAACTTAGGAATTGGAATAATCGTACAACCCTGCAAAAATCCGGCATTCATCTGCACAGTCTGACCAAAAGAGTGGAAAAGAGGCAGGCTTATAACATGGATATCGTCTTTTTTAAGACTACAAAGATCACGACTGGCAATCGCGTTCATCACCATATTGGAATGTGACAACTCGGCCCCTTTGGGAAAACCGGTGGTCCCGGAAGTATAAAGAATGACCGAGGTATCATCGGGGCTGGTGGCAACTGATTCGAACTCAGCCGCCTGCGGAGCCATCATCATGCCCATGGTCTGCGCCCCCTCAATCGGCGAAGGGGCAGCCGGATCAGCGGTTATGAGCCAGAAGTTCTCACATGAATCGACCTCTTGAAAAGCTTTAAAACCAAACTCTCCCATCGGCAACTCCGGCGTCCCCTGAAAACAGAAAAAGGCTTTGGCATCGCAATCGTTGAGATAATAAGCAATCTCACGACTTTTTGACAAAACACTGATCGGCACAACCACGGCGCCGGTTTTCAAAATAGCGTAGTAAACCATCGGGAAATAGGGCAGATTGAGACAACTCAAAACAACCTTATCGCCCTTGCCAACACCAGCGGCGGACAGACCATTAGCGATTTTGCAGCAAAAAGTATCAAGCTGAGAGAAAGTGATCTTCTGTTCACCAAAGATAATTGCCACTTTATCAGGGTTTTCGATAGCGCTGAAATCTAATACTGATGCGAGGTTAAGCATGTTGTACTCCTGTAAATTTGTTTAGTTATTTTATACCCACGCTTTTTCGTAAATTTCCTTAAAATCAGCCAACGTATAGAGAACCGGATTGGCACCGCAAGCCAGATCAGCCGCTGCGTGGGCGACCAACTCGGGAATGTCCTCCTTGCTGATTTTTATCCGGCAGGCTTCAGCCAGTTCGGTAACCGTTTTCTGCACTCCTATACTATCCATCAAAATTTTAACCGCTCCGATAGCCTTGTCGGCGGCATCATCGACGCTTAAGCCCGCCGTATCAACCCTCATCGCCTGAGCAATTTCCGCCAGTTCTTCTACTATGGCCGGTCTGTTTTTTTGCATAACATAAGGCAGCATAATCGCGTTGGCATTACCATGAGGCATACTGTAAATCGCTCCAAGAGCGTGGGCCAGGGAGTGAGCATTGCCCAACTGAGCACTGTTAAAAGCAAGGCCGGCGCTGTATTGGGCTTGACACATCATATCGCGGGCTTCCATATCGTCGCCATTCTCTACGGCTCGGGGCAACGATTTAGCAATCATTTTAATCGCACCCAAAGCCAAACCTTGAGCGTAGGGAGTCGTAAGCTGGGAGGTATAGGCTTCGATGGCATGGGTTAAAGCATCCATCCCCGTTCCGGCCGTAATGTGAGGCGGCATCGAACGAGTCAACAAAGGATCATTTACGGCCACGACCGGTAAAAGTTTCGGGTCGACAATCGGAGCCTTAAGATGGCGCTCAGGATCAGAAATAACAGCCACAACCGTGGCCTCAGCTCCGGTTCCCGAGGTCGTATTTACCGCAACCAGCACCGGACAGGGCTGCCAAACTCCAAACAGTCCCATATAATCAACAATACTTCCGGGATTATTTACCATTACACCGATCGCCTTGGCACAGTCATGCGGACTCCCTCCACCAAGCGAGACCAGACAGTCACACTTTTCTTTGCGAAAAATTTCGAGGCCTTCATCAACATTGGCAACCGTAGGGTTGGGCTGAGTTCCGTCATAAACGACGTAATCAAAAAATTTAGCATCCATGGCATCCGTAAGTATCTTGAGAATGCCGACATCAACCACTCCATTATCGGTGACAATCAAAGCTTTTGTCAAGCCCATAGCTGCCAGGTTATCGGGCACCAACATATGGCAGCCCTCACCCAACAACGCAATCGGCGGGGCAAACGCCATTTTTGTCTTACCCAGAATTTTAAGAATGATGCCGGTATGGTTATGGACTTCATCAAGAGTCTCCTCCGGCACATCAAAGACTGTGTTATGCGGAGGCAGGGCCTCTTTAGTCATCCATTCCGGCAAACGGTCATCCTTGCTCGTAAATCCGACCCTGCGGTTAAAATCCCGCTCCATCCGCAAAATGCGAATGCCGAAAGCAGCAAAGGTATTTTCATTAAAACCCAATCCCGTAAAGGCACTCATGGTTTCCAGGATATATTTCACGACTTCCGGTTTATCGATGGAGGCCATTCCTAAAAAGAGACAAAAACCGGTAGCATCAAAAGCTGCGGCGCCGATCTGAGCCACCGCCGAAGGCAGAAGCTGATTATCACCATCTAAAGCTCCGGAGGTCGGTTCCAGGCCAAACAAGTGATTACCCAACGTAAATCCGGCCGTATGATCAGCCCCCATGGTTGAGGTCGCATAAGTAACCCCCATTCCCTTCATAGCCCGGGGATCGTAGGCGGCCATCGCCTGACCTTTGATCACCGGCGCCCGTTCGACCCCATAGTGTTTAGCTACCGTGGCGGTTCCAGAACCCAGCAATTTCCCTTTTTCGGAACCTTTGCCAATCTCATTCAAAAGTTCAAGCACGCCTTCGGCATCGCCAAATTCCAATTCGCCGGCTTCCATAAGCACGCCCATGGTACAGCCGGTCTCGATCGTATCAAGGCCGAAATCATCATTTGATCGATCCATCCGCGCAATCGCATCGAGATCGGCAATCCCACAATTACCGCCATGCGCCCAGAGGGTTTCATACTCCGGCTGTTTGCTGACATAATTACCATCTTTATCATTGAACGTGCCGGAACATTTTATGATACAGCCACTATGACAGGCATGGGTCGCCGCACCTTTACCGCCGCGCTCCTCTTCCAGAGCGGCCAGAGTTGCCCCGTTGATAGCTTGAGCCTGGTCAAATTGACCTTTGGAACAGTTGTAAGCGGGAAAACAGCCGGCTTGATTGGTAATATCCATCAAAATCGCGGTGCCGTAAGCCGGCAGACCTTGACCGGTCATTTCCGAAGCGCGCACGGTTCCAACCAGTTTACGGTTGGCCTCCTTGAAAGCTTCAGGAGCAACCGGCTTACGCACTGAAGTGCCTTGGGAATCGACAACGATAACTTTGATCCCTTTAGCCCCCATAACCGCACCAACTCCACCCCGGCCCGCATGGCGGGTCGGGCGAAAATCGGTATCCGTAAAAGCTATTGTCGAGTTGGCAAGGCCCTGCTCACCCGCCGGGCCGATACTGATCATCGTCACCTTGGCGCCATGTTCAGCCTCTATTTTTTCAGCCAGTTCGTAGTTGCCAAGCATCCGATACTCATTACATAATGAGAGCTTAACCCCGCTCTTATCGATAAAAATTTTGTAAAGATCATCATTTTTTCTTTCACCTTCCAGAATCACGGCCGCATAACCCAACCGGGCCAAATATTGTGAGGCCTGGCCCCCGGTATTGGCCTCTTTGATGCCGCCGGTTAACGGGCTCTTGCAACCGACGGAGAGTCGACCTGAGGTTGTAGCGGTCGAGCCGCTCATCATACCCGGTGCTAAAATCAGCTTATTTTCCGAGCCCAAAGGATCGCATTGAGGAGGCACCTCCTCCCAAACCAGCGTTGAGGTCATGGCCCGCCCGCCGAGACCGGAGTAACGACCAACAGGGCTGATAGTTGCGGAGGGGCCACCCATGGCACCAACATCGATCCGCAAAATATTTTCCATTTTGATCCTCCCTTTTTTTCGAAATATAAAAACTTAAGAGTAGTTACCAACAAACTAATTATATCTAATAATATCAGCCCACCTAAGCAGCAGCAACATATATGCCACCCATAACATACTACTCCGCAGACCACTCTACAACGTGTAAAAAGCGAATCCCAATTTGTCGAAGAGCCTTTAATGACTCCATCTAATTAGAAAACTGCTTTACACACCTGATTTTATGGGTGAATATTAGATGCTGCCGGAAATGGCATCAAACGCGCCGAATAGTGCCGATTGGGAAAATGATGATCACTCTTTAACAAGCCCCATCTTAGAGAGTTTTCGGAAAAATGTACGCCGGGGCAGACCCAGGCTGATTGCCGCCCTTTCCCGGTGCCATTGATGTTTTTCCAGAGCTTTGAGAAAAACCTTTTTCTCAAACTTTTCCAGCAACTCCCTATAACTTGCACCAGCGCAATCATAATCTGCGACTTCCTCCGCGGACAGATTATCAGCGCCCGCCCCCCCCTTGCCCCCGCCCAAACTCTCCTTAAAATCGAACTTACGCAAGGTAATATAGCGATGGATGGTATTTTGCAGCTCCCTAATATTTCCCGGCCAATGCTGATTATACATGGTTTTCTGGGCTTTCAGCGACAAGGGCAAGAGCGCCCCTTTGCCATTATTCCCATCGCTGCCATACTCCTTTATAAAGTGTTCGATCAGCAGAGGGATATCCTCCTTGCGTTCACGCAACGGAGGCAAAGATATGGGGATAATATGAATCCTGTAGAAAAAATCCTCACGCATAAGCCTTTTTTTTACAAGTTCCTGGAGATCACGGTTGGTGGCGGCGATAATGCGCACATCGTGCTGCTCCATTGCACTCCCACCCACCGGCATATAACCACCCCCCTCCAAGGCTCGCAACAACTTCACCTGGTTATTCAACTCTAACTCGCCGATTTCATCTAAAAACAGGGTTCCCCCATCAGCCTGACTGAGGAATCCGCCTTTATCGCGAACAGCTCCCGTAAAAGCCCCTTTTTTATAACCAAAAAATTCACTTTCAAAAAGATTTTGCGGAATGGCGCCGCAATTAACCGGTATGAAACTATTTTTATTACGCCGACTGTTATCGTGGATGGCCCGAGCCACCAACTCCTTTCCGGTGCCGGACTCACCATACACGGCAACGTTGGCGTCAGTTGTAGAAGCGTTTAAAATAAGTTCGTAGACACTCTGCATAGCCGGGCTTTTGCCGATGATATTGCTGAATTTGTAACGATCTTTAATATTAGAGCGGAGCAGGAGGTTTTCATGGCGCAGATGCTTTTCACTCTCCTGCAACGCCTCACGGTGACGACGCTGTTCAGTAATATCGGTAATAATTCCTTCGACGTATTTGAGCTTACCAGGTTCCTCGTAGACTGGACGGGCATGCATCGATACCCATACCCGACTCCGATCTTTTCGGCAAAATTCAACTTCAAACCCGTTAATTACATCATTCTCCATGAGCAACCGCGAAAATTCTTGACGCTGAATGGGATCAGCATAAAGATCTTGTCCCACAGTATCAATGCTTCTTTTCATATCCTCCTCGGATTCATAACCAAGGGTTCGGGCAAACGAGGGATTGATACTCACAATCTTACCTTCATGCGAAACCTGAAAGATACCTTCAACCGCATTTTCATAGATACTGCGATATTTTACCTCGCCTTTCTTAACCTGATCAAAAAGCCTGGCATTCTCAATAGAAATACCGATCTGGGAAGATATGATTTTCAACATTTCCAATTTCAAAGAGGTAAACACCCCGGCAACAAGACTATTTTCCAAGTAGAAGATCCCGACCATCCTGGTTTTGTGAATAATCGGAACACATAAAACCGACTTTACCTGTCGGGATTGGATATACGAATCATAATTAAAGCGAGCATCCTTTAAAGCATCATCCAAAACAATGACTTCACGACTCCTGGCAACATGACGGACGATGGAGCACGAAAGTTTTTCTTCTTCAAAAGGAATCGGCGGGCTGACAACAAGACTACCCTGTTCAGTTGTACCGCGAGCTTCAACCAGAAGTTTTCCATCAGATTCCAAAATTAAATAGACACTTTGGGCACCGGCATTTTCGATCATAATGGTGATTAACATTGAGAGCAACTTATCAAAATCAATTTCACTGGAGATAGCTTGTGACACTCTGATCATAGCTGTAATATTCAAATCTTTCATATTTTCTCTCGACAATAGCAAAGCTTAATGGTTTTTTACGGGGCTTCTTCCCTGAACGAGCTAAAACAAGCTCATATGATGTCATATTTGGCATTGTATAGTATTTTCTAATAAAATCAAGCGAATAAACCTCAACCCACATTAATAAGGGCCAACAATGGCACTTTTACCACTTCCGATTCAACGCATTAAATTTTATCAATCTTATTCTAATGAGACTTTTCTGCCATACGCCTGTTTAGGCACTTACAAAAAAATAGCCGCTTATAGCAAGCCGCAAACACTGATGACGTTTTTGGTCGGCATACATATTGCATGAGCGCCATACATGTTGCCAAGGTATCCTGATATGTTGCAAAAATGCCCTGTCTCTTGCGAATAATTAGAATATTTTCATACTTCTGTGTTGCAATAATTAGAAAATTGTTTTATGGAAGCAGAGAAGGCCGCGATGCGTCTTACAGCAAAGACGGTTTTTCATTTTTTACAGGTTCTTAACTTTTTAAGGAGGAGAGGTTATGAGGCAAGACCAACTAAAAGGAAAAACAATGCAAAAATTCATGATCGGTTGTTTGATCATGATGTTTGCGGGAGCACTGTGGTTTACTCCACAAGCCCAGGCATTTGAAGTTTATGAAAGTGACGATGTCAGAATCCAGCTTGATTCAACCCTCTCATATGGCTTGATGTGGCGCGTTCAGAATCGAGATGATGATATTATCGGTCTTGCCAACGGCGGCAACAAGCATTCATGTAACTACGATGACGGCAACCTGAACTATGACACCGGCCTCATCAGCAATGCTTTAAAGATTACATCCGAGCTTGATGTTGATGCCGGTTGGTGGGGAGCGTTTGTTCGGGCCACGGCGTTTTATGATTATGAAAATGAAACCGGGGAGCGGGATCGAACCGATCTCTCCTCTGATGCCCGGGATGCGGTAGGCAGTAATTTCGACCTCCTTGACTGCTATCTCTGGATCAGTCATGAAGTTGCGGGGATGCCCTTTCAGGTTCGTTTAGGGGATCAGGTTGTAAGTTGGGGTGAATCAACTTTTATCCAGAACAGCATCAATTCGATCAACTCAGTTGACGTCTCCAAATTCCGGGTGCCGGGAGCCGAACTGAAAGAAGGTCTGACCCCCGAAGGGATGATCTGGGCGACCATCAGTCCAACCGAAAATTTTTCGATTGAAGCATTTTATGAATATGACTGGGAAGAGACCAAACTCGATTCCCCGGGTACCTATTTCAGTGGTGCTGATTTTGTCGGAGATGGCGCTTATAAACTGATGCTGGGTTTTGGTGCGGTACCGGATATGGGTGATGCATCGGTAGCTGACACTTTTATGGGTGTACCCAGAGGAAAAACCGAAGATGCCGACAGCCAGGGACAATATGGCGTAGCCTTAAGGTATTACTCCGAAGCCCTTAACAGCACCGAGTTTAGTTTTTACGCCATGAACTATCATAACCACATTTTTAACATGCATGTGCAAACCGGGGATCTTGCGGCCCTCCAACAAGCCGGTGCTAAAGCTGCGGCTGCGGGAAAAGCTGCCGCTGGCGCCGTATATGCAGCAGCTGGCGTGGCCCCCGGCACAAACCCGGCCGTAGATGCTAAAGCCGCCGCCGTAGCTGCAGCAACCGGAAAAGCTGTAGCTGTTGATTCCTACGCTAAAAGCTCCACATACTTTACCGCTTACGAAGAAGATCTGGATCTTTACGGTGTAGCTTTCAACACCGAAATCGCCGGTATTGGCTGGCAGGGTGAAATCTCTTATCGACCTGATGCACCTTTACAAATCGATGATCTCGAACTCCTGCAAGCTTTCCTCTCTCCTCTTAATCCGACCTACGGTCAAACTGGTCAGTTGGGGCAGATGGCTCCCGGAGATCTGATTAAGGGTTTTATTGAAAAGGATATCATACAAGTACAGTCGACCTTAAGTTATCTTTTGCCCCCGATCTCCTGGTTAGGTTCAAACGGTGGCGTGCTCATTGGTGAAGTTGGCTGGGAGCATGTCTGCAGCATGCCGAGCAAAGATAAATTACGCCTCGAAGGGCCGGCAACGTCTACTCCGGGTGGGGCTGCGGGAGCTGCTGCCTTGAACCAACCCCAGGAGGATTCAAGACATTTTGCCGACGGCGATTCCTGGGGTTACCGGATTTTAGCCAAACTTGATTACTTTAACGTTATTGGACCGATTGGGTTTACGCCCCGTGTTGCCTGGTCACATGATGTTTCCGGTATCAGCCCTTTAGGCGGCCCTTTTCTGGAACGCCGCAAAGCCATCACTTTTGGTCTTACGGCAAACTATCTCTCGTCCTGGACGGCAGATCTGAGCTATACCAACTATTTCGGTGCCGGGGCTTACAACACTGTTAATGACCGTGATTTTATCGGTTTTAACGTTAAATACAGTTTCTAATACAGTTCCTAACATAAATTTAAGGAGAAACATGATGCGAAAAACCATTGGATTTGTAACAGTTTTACTGTTCGCCGTGATGCTTTGTGCCTCCGGGGTTCAGGCCAAGATTTCGGCCGCAGATGCGGCTCGTCTGGGCAATGATCTCACCCCTGTCGGCGGTGAGATGGCTGGCAATGCCGCCGGCACAATTCCGGCTTGGACCGGCGGTATAACTCAACCCCCGGCATGCTACAAACCCGGCGACCACCATCCCGATCCTTTTGCAGACGACAAGGTTCTTTTTAAGATCAACAAAGCCAATATGGCGAAATACGCTGATCAGCTTACCGAAGGACATAAAGCCTTGCTCGAAGCTGACCCGAACTATTACCTGAATGTCTATCCCACCCATCGCAGTGCCTCCTTTCCAGAGCGCATCTACGACGCGACCAAAAGAGTGGCCCAGACAGCACTTCTGACGGAAGATGGCAACGGTATCGTCGGCGCGGGAGAAGGCCTGCCCTTTCCGATTGCAAAAAATGGCCTTGAAGCGATCTGGAACCACCTGGTTCATTGGCGCGGCGACTGTATCGATCGTACATTTGTTTACTCTCCGGTAACCCGTGGCGGCAGTTACAACCTCGGCACCGAAAACACTCAGGTTCGCTGGCAGTACAGTCAGCCGGGGATGACTGAAGAGAAGATGGATAACGTTATCCTTTATTTCAAGATGGATCTCCTGGGCCCCCCCCGGGTCGCCGGTCGAATCCTGATTGTTCATGACACGTTAAACCAGAAAAAAGAGACGCGTAAAGCTTGGACCTATAATCCGGGTCAACGCCGGGTTCGCCGGGCTCCCCAGGTTGCCTTCGATACGCCGGGAACCGGTTCCGACGGGCTCCGGACTATGGATGATTACGAGATGTACAACGGTAGTCCCGAACGTTATGAGTGGAAATTGCTCGGCAAAAAAGAGATGTATGTCGCCTACAACTCATACAAACTTCACAGCGACAAGCTTAAATATAAAGATATCATCCAACCTATGCACTACAACCCCGACTACCTGCGCTATGAACTGCACCGGGTTTGGGTGGTGGAAGCCAGCCTGAAAAAGGGTACTCGCCATGTCTACAAAAAACGGGTATTCTATCTGGATGAGGATACTTGGGCCGTAATAGCCACCGACAAGTATGATAACCGCGATAAATTGTGGCGTTTTTCCGAATCCTTTGTCCTGAACTACTATGAAGTCCCCTGTTCATGGAGTACATCGAATATCCACTACGATCTCCAGGCCGGACGCTATGTCTTCATGTATCTTGATAATGAAGAGAAAAGCACTTACAACTTTGACGTTAAATACCCGGTCAAAAACTTTTCACCTGCTTCATTACGACGAAGTGGAAGACGCTAAAATATAAATCTTGACAAAAAACCCCGTTCCAGATCTCCTGAAGTCTGTCCGTGAGTAGAATTCTTTCTCCGATCGAAGACTACTTGATTCTGGGCGGGGTTTTTTATGGGCTCAAAATGGATTATTCCAACAAACAAACTTGTCAGTTCCGCCGAATTTTAGTTCTGGTACTGCTTTCAGCTCTTTTTCTGGTTACTATATTTTCAGGTTTAAGCTTTGCGGCTCAACCTGATCATAGTGAACGGGCAGCCATCATGATGCCGCTGGCGTCAAGAACCTTAGTTCTTGACCTGGCAACTGCAGGCGAGCGAATCGTTGCGGTCGGCTGGCGTGGTCACATCCTGCTCTCCGATGATGATGGCATAAACTGGCGACAGGTTAAAGTTCCGACTCGAGACATGCTTACCGGCATCTATTTTGTGAATGATAGGTGTGGCTGGGCAGTAGGACATAGTGCGGTTATTCTCGCCACCGAAGATAGTGGTGAGACCTGGAAACTGCAAAGCTCAGCCCCGGAAGAGGAGCAACCTCTATTTGATATCATTGTAACCGGAGACTATGGTTTCACAGTTGGCGCTTATGCGAAATTCATGATCACTCAGAATGGCGGCAAGAGCTGGCAGCCGAGTGACTTTATTATCCGGCAAGAAAATGATGCCGCCAATAAAACACTCGATGATGAAGAACCTCTACCGTTCGATTATCATCTCAACAGCATCGCCCGAAGTGCCGCCGGAACCTGCTATATCGCCGCTGAAGCGGGCTTTATCTTTCGCTCCGATGATGGCGGACACACCTGGCTGGAGCTACCATCACCATACGAAGGCTCACTCTTCGGCATCCTGCCCCTTGATGGTGAAAAGCTTATCACCTACGGACTGCGCGGACATATTTTCCTCTCTGAAAACGGCGGACAGAGCTGGAAAGAGATTGAAACCGGAACCACCGCCCTTTTAACTGCCGCTGCTACGCTTACAAACGGAACTATAATCGTCACCGGTATGGGTGGAGTCATCTTGACCAGTGCCGACAATGGAAAAAGTTTCACCTTACAACAACCCAATCGAATATCCTTGACCTCTGTCGTTAAAACTAATTCGGACGCGATTATTTTAGCCGGAGAGCGGGGCGCCAAGCTAGCGGATTTACCCAGCAACTAGAGCGCCAATCAGAACAGACTGAAAACCTACTAAACCGTACATTAAAACTACCGTATATTGAAGGTAAATATGTTATCTCGTATCATTCCCGCTGCCGAATCCCTGGTTTTTCGCAATCGGCTCCTTGTCATTATCGCTTTTGCCCTGATAACCATTTTTATGGGGTACTCCGCCAGTCATCTTAAGATAGATGCCGGATTTACCAAACTTGTGCCGATGGAGCACGAGTTCATGCAAACCTACGTTCGTCACCAAAAGGAGTTCGGCGGCGCCAACAAATTACTTGTCGCTCTGGCACCCAAAAAGGGAGACATATTTACGCCTGAATTTTTTACTGCAATCCAGAAGGTTACTGAAGAGGTTTTCTTTCTGCCTGGAGTTGATCGCAGTCGGGTTATTTCAATTTTCACCCCGAATGCACGCTTTACCGAGGTCACTGAAGAGGGTTTTGCCGGGGGTAGTCTGGTTCCGGCAGATTTTTCACCAACACCGGAATTTTTGCAGAAGGTACGAACAAACCTACTTAAATCGACTCATATCGGTCGGCTCGTGGCCAAAGATTTCACCGCCGCCTTGATTAAAACCGATCTTATGGAGATCGACCCACAGACCGGTGAAAAACTAAATCTTCTGGATGTTGCTGAACGCCTGGAAAATATTCGCACAAAATATCAAACTGAAAACATCGATATTCACATTATCGGCTTTGCCAAAGTAATGGGCGACATGACCGATGGTGCCGCCCGAGTGGTACTTTTTTTCGGCGTTGCCTTTC
>JAYEMC010000200.1:0-3345 GCA_034717935.1 Pseudomonadota bacterium
GTACCGGTTTTTTTCAGCCATTCCGAATCGATCAATATCGAAACCGATGAGAAAATCTCAGTTGAGGAAGTTCGCGAGCTTATGGAAAGAGCCCCCGGTGTCGAACTTGTTGATGAGTTATCGCAAAATCGTTACCCTTTAGCCATCGATGCCGCAGGTCAGGATGCCACTCTGGTGGGCCGGATCCGTGAGGACGAATCGATCGCCAACGGTATCAACCTCTGGGTTGTCGCCGATAATATTCGTAAAGGTGCCGCCCTCAATGCGGTTCAGATTGCCGAAGTTTTGATTCGCGAATATCTCTAAAGCGGGCTGTGCCCGCTTTAATTTATCGAGGATCCGAATGAACTTGGCGGATACTGTATGTAGTTCTTGACATTTGGTAATAGTATAAGTAGAAGAGAATATGAAAATATAAGTATTTCTTCGAAATGAGTTTATGGTTAATCTCAGTATACTTTTCATATCTCTTTTTATTACCGTCGTTATGGTGCCTTTTTTTCGGCGTTTGGCCTATAAGCTAAATGCCCTTGATGAGCCTGACGATCGCAAAATTCATGTTCGGCCCATGGCTCGAACCGGGGGCTTGGCTATGGCCGTTGGCGCCTTGGTCCCCCTGGTTTTGTGGGCTCCGCCGAAAGCTTCTCTGCATTACATGCTTTTTGCGGCAACCATAATTGTGGTTGCCGGTTTTATCGACGATCTTGTGGGTTTGGGGCACTGGGCTAAATTCGGCTCTCAGTTGTTGGCCGCTATAGTCATTGTTTTTTATGGTGGTATCAATATAAAAAGTCTGGGAACTTTGTTGCCGGATGGCTGGCTTCTTTCTGACTGGTTTGCCGTACCCTTGACCATTATTGCCGTTGTCGGCGTGACCAATGCGATAAACCTCTCTGACGGTCTCGATGGTTTGGCCGGTGGTATCTCAATTTTAACGTTTATGGTTTTGGGGTATCTCGGTTTTCAGGTGGCAAACCCGGTTGTCGTCATGGTTGCGGCCGCAGTCGTCGGTGCGATTTTTGGGTTTTTGCGTTATAATACATACCCTGCAACTATTTTTATGGGGGATGCCGGTAGTCAACTCCTCGGTTTTATGGCTATAGTTCTGGCCATTGAGCTGACCCAGAAGAATGTTGCACTTAGTCCCCTGCTTCCGCTTATGTTGCTGGGGTTTCCCATCCTTGATACCTTAACCGTGATGCTGGCCCGCATATATCACGGGCGTTCTCCCTTTGCTGCTGATAAAAACCATTTCCATCACAAGTTGATGCGTTTAGGTCTTTACCACTCTGAATCAGTTCTGGTTATCTATCTCCTGCAATTGATGATGGTGCTTACGGCTTACAGTCTGCGTTATTGTTCCGATTGGTTGATTTTGGGCGGGTCTTTGGGCTTTGCTGCCCTGGTGACGCTGTTTTTCTACCTTTCCGGTCATTTTCAGTGGCGCTTGCAGCGACGTGAGCTCGGGACGTACGGCACTTTTAAGAAACAACTTGCCGAATTGAATAAGCTGACCATGTTGTTGAAGTATCTTTTTCGTCTGTTGCAGGTAAATTTTGCTCTGGTTTTGCTGATTATTATTTTGCCGGTCGATGTTATTCCGGGCTGGATTGCCGGCCTCGGGGCAGGTTTTGCCGGTTTGTTGGTTGTCAGCATGATCAAGCAGATAAAATATTATGATCTGATTTTAAGAATAGCAATTTATTTGACCTTGCCCGCTCTGGTCTATCTTGGTGCTGCTCACACTTGTCACTCTTCTATCTGTGTGTGGTGTGAGTCGAAAATTGTCTGTGGAGCGGTTTTTGTTTCACTGATACTTTTATCCTTGTTGCTCCTGAAATTTACTCGTCGATCAGGTTACAAGAGTACGCCGCTCGATTTTCTTGTTTTGGTCGTCGCCATCCTGGTGCCGAAGATAATTCCTGAGTCCATGACCGGGGTTAGTATGGGGATGGTGGTGGTTCGAATAATTGCTGTTTTTTTTGCTTTCGAGGTGGTGATTGAAGAGTCGAGAGGTCGGAACCGGTGGCTGGAGATAGTCGTGCTTGCGGCTATGGTCTGTATCGGCTTAAAGTGGCTTATCTCCAGCTAACTATCATAAAGTTATAGCAAGTGGAGTCGAACGTTGCTTCGCCCTGCTTCGCACGGGGACAGAATTAAATTCTGTCCCCACATCAAGACAGTTTGAAATCAAAGCCGAATATTTACGGTCAGAAAGTTGAGTCAAGAAGTAACGTATGAGTTATTTAAAGATTAGCCAAAGATTAGCCACAGACCCACACAGACACACACACAGACGGAAAATCCCTGTCCGTGTGTGGGTCTGTGGCTAAAAAAGCAGTTCCTTTTTCAATGCAATCAAGGTTGCAAATCGTTGACAAGCTGTGAGTTGGGTATCCGTCATCAGCAAATTAATACTTTTTGCATACTGAAAAAACATAAATTCGCACTATTTTCATACTTTCGTCCTATTTACACTTTTTTGTAATTAGGTTATTAGTACTTATAAGCAGATAGTAGCTTGAAATATTTGTATCAGCTGCAGGTGATGCGTTGGTGGATGGCGTGTTACTGGACGTTTGCGGAGAAAAGATTTTTTATATCTTTTGGCGGGTCGGGGAGCAGGGAGAGAAAAAATGAAAAAGATTTTACTGATAGTAGCAATGGCGATGGTCTTGGCGTGTGGGGTTGGGGTTAAGGGAGCTGACGCGACACCTTATGTATGGACTCCCTCAGATGGTGATATAAACTTGACGAGTATGGGTTTTGATTTTGGTGGCGGCTATATTGCACTGGTGGATGATTCAGTTGATGTGACTACGGGTACAGGGTTTAATTTTCTAACGGTTCTTGATGCCGGGAATCCAAGTGGATCGGTTATATTTAGTACCTCCGGTGCATCACATCTTGCAACCTTGGGTACCGGTAATCCTCCTGTGCCTGCTACTCCTCTCTCTCAGATTGATTTGGGAGCTTCCTATGCTTATCAGTTGGCCTTTTTTAATGGTACTTCCTGGGAGGAAGTGAACGTTGTGACCGATATTGGCGGTGCTTTTTATACAATAACTTTTGGAGATGTGACGGGTTCGGTACTGCAAGGTGATGGTAGTCCCACCGTTCCTATCCCGGCCGCAGCATGGCTGCTCTGCAGTGGTCTTTTCGGTCTGATCGGTATTCGTCGGCGGATGAATAGAGAAAAGAAGTAGTTGAAGAATAATCCACATTATAAAAAAAGCCCGGTGCTTGTGCACCGGGCTTTTTTAGTGACTTACTCCTGAATGTTTGTTATAAAAAAAGATAAATTTCCAACTATATCGTTTGCAGAGGGCATCTTGAGAGTTGTTT
>JAYEMC010000201.1:0-3333 GCA_034717935.1 Pseudomonadota bacterium
ATGTTCGTCACCCTTTTCTTAGGAATTTTAAATATCGTCACCGGTGAGCTGGAATATTGTAACGGTGGCCATAACCCGCCCTATTTGCTCGCTCCGGAGCAACCCGAAACCGTTCAACCTCTAGCCATGACCGACGGCGTCGCTTTAGGCATCATGGATGAGTTCTCTTTCTCGACCAAACGCATAACCCTGACTCAGGGGCAAGCTCTCTTCGTCTTCACCGACGGAGTTACCGAAGCCATGAACAACCGCGACGAACTTTTCACAGATCCCCGCCTTGAAGAAAACCTGGCCCACCTCACAAAAGAACCGGTAATCCAAATCGCCGATCAGATCATGCAGGAGATCGACAACTTCTCAACCGGCATCCCCCAAACCGATGACATCACAATGCTGGTGCTCCGTTATAATGGAAATAATAAAAAAATTGATGATGATTTTGCCTTTACGACAAACGAAATTGCCACCTGAATAGTTACATTATGTCAAAACTATATAAAACCTTACTGTTGTCAACAGCAATCTTATCCATTAGTTTTCTTTTCGGAATCGCTTGTGATCAATCCGATCGCACTCAAGAAGAAGAGATTAAGAATGTCAAGATAACCAAACAAGTCGACCAGCTTAATCACAAAAAATCAGATGGAGAACGTAAAAACAAGACGGCTTTTGATACAAGCATTTTCACCACCAAACTGACCAAAACTGAAAACAACCCGGAAGCGCAAAAATCATTTCTCATAAAAGCTTTGCAAACGGCAAAAGAGATTGGCGACAAACAGACCGAAGGATACGCTTACCAGTTGCTGGCCCAAAACCGTCGCTCGACCGGCAGAAAAGAGGAGGCCTTTAATTACATAGATTCAGCCATCAGGATTTTCGCAGAGATTCAGAACCCGGAATTCGAGTCCTATTGCCTGATCTCTTATGCGTTATGGCTTAAGCAGGATGCCCGCTACCCCGAAGCTCTTGATTCTATAAACCGGGCCATCAAATTGCTGGAAACGACCGAGTTAAAGGATTATTTAGCCAACGCCTACAGGATAGCGGGACAATGCTATTACTCTACAGGGCATATCGACAGGAGTCTGGATTGTTATCATTTTGCCTTAAATATTTATGAAAATATTGGCCTTGAGGCTCTTGCCGATGAAGCAACAGTAGACATCATCGGGGCTTCAATTTTTCTTGATGAACGACAGAAATCGATTGACTATGCCTATCAATTTCTCAATAATGGGAGAGCAAAAACTGATTCACTGCTGGCGCGATTATACATGAATATTGCTCTCGCATATTTTATCGACCGACCTGAGGAAGCAATTATAGTCGCCAAGAAAGCGCTAACCTTTGCCGACAACAAAGAATCTGTGAGCAGCAAAGTTGACACGCTATCGCTACTTGGTCATAGCTTAATCAAACTTGAGAGAGACAACGAAGCCAAAGAATACCTGGAACAGGCAAAATCAATTATCGAAAGTCATGATCTTCAGGAGAAAAAGCAGCAAGTTTATAACGATCTTGCCACATATTATTATACACAAGATAACATCCAAAAAGCTTCGGAATATGTCAATAAAGCCCTGGCTGCGGCCAAATCTTCCGAGAACTTTATTGGTCAATTTGTCGCCTATTCTACCCTGCATAATATTTATGAAACAACCGGGGATTTTAAAAAAGCTGATAAATATTCTCAACTGATTATTGAAATTAGTCATGATCGATGCAAAGATAAACTTATTAAAGAGCAGAAAGCGCAAAGTATTAAATATGATCTGAGAGTTAGAAATAAAGAGATTGAACTGTTGAAAAAGGAGAAGAGCATCAGAGATCTCAAGTTGAGCCGACAGACCCTGATTACAGCCTTTATTGCAAGCGCAATGCTACTGGTTAGCGGACTGGCTTTAGCCATCTTTATCGCTTATAGAAATAACGCCAAAGCCCTCAAGATAGTGGGCCAACTCTCGCGCCAGGATCCACTGACAAAACTGCTCAACCGCAGGGCCATGTATGAAGCTTTAGAGGTTGAAATTACCCGCTTTAAACGAAACCGGAGTCCATTTTCTCTGATAACTGCCGATATTGATTTTTTCAAAAAATTTAATGACAAATATGGCCATGATTGTGGCGATGCTGTCTTAATGATGGTTAGTGAGAAATTTAAAAAGACGATAAGAAAACAAGATAAGATAGCGCGCTGGGGCGGAGAGGAGTTTATGATGGTTTTGCCGGAAACCGACTCTGAAGGAGCAACCAGTCTTGCTGAAAAACTGCGCCAGACCCTTGAAGATTCTACCTTTGAACACAACTCCGTAAAACTCAACATTACCATCTCTTTTGGGATCAGCCAATACATTCCAAATGTAGACATTGACACCTCTATTAAAGCCGCAGACAAAGCCCTCTTTCTGGCCAAAAAAACCGGAAGAAATCGAGTGGTTTGTGCGTAAGCAGGATGAAAATGATGAACAACAATCCACAAAAACAAGCCCGCCTCACCATTGAGGATGATCTTGCTTTTCTACCAACGATTCAGACTTTTATCGAAAAAACCGCCTTAGCCTTCGGCCTCGGCCAAACTGAAGCCCTGGCTCTGACCCTGGCCGGCGAGGAGATTTTCAACTATCTTTGCACTCAGGTCAAACCGGAGGCAGAGATTGAAATCAGCTGTTACGAAGGCGGTTACTATGCTGCCCTTAACTTCAGCCTGCCGCTCCGCAATCTTGCCATGCGGACTTTCAATCTGACCGCAACCATCAATATTGAGGATGAAAACAGCCTCGACGAAATGGGCCTGCTCTTGGCCTCGCGAATGGTCGATCAACTCCGGATCAGCCAAAATGACAGCGGCCGCCTGCAACTCTTACTGCGCAAGGAAAAAAGCTACCCGAAAATAACGACAACCGACCAGACACCCACCACTCCACTAACGGATAAATTCTCATTTGAGCGAGGCACGAGCGAGTTCTTCAATTTCAGCGTAATGAGCGCTGGAAAAACAGAAATTTTACTTAAGAAGTGGAGGGGAACCGCCTGAACGCCCGGTGCTGGTTTCAATTTTAATAGGACGCTGAGTAGTGACAAAACAACTTTCTTTAAACTCCAACAGAAGGAACGTAACTAAAGATGACAACAATTTTCGGATTCTTGATATCGTTTATCGCAATCGCTGTACTCATCGAGATAGCAGCCCGCATCTACTTCAGACGACATTTCGACATCCCTTTTCGCTCGCGCATGATTGGCGAGTACCCCTATAACAGTTTCATTGAAATGGTTCCGTCCCCGCTCCATTACCGGTTTGTCAAAGGGTTCAGATCAAAGAAGGTCAAC
>JAYEMC010000202.1:0-3315 GCA_034717935.1 Pseudomonadota bacterium
GGGTTATCTGGATATAGACCATAGTTTCGCTGAAACCTGCTTTTTTGATGCCGAGATCTATGATTTCATTAAACTCTGATAATGAATGGGGTAGTTCCAAGAGAAGTCCGTCGGCACTTTGTTGCAGTCGTTCAAGATGTTCCTGGATGAGGAAAGGTCTACCGTTGCGCGTGACAATTACTTCGTAGATGCCGTCAGCGAAAAGGTAGCCGCGGTCATTTATCGGGACAAAAGCTTTTTCCAGGGGGATAAAAGTACTATTGATGTAGGCGATTTCAGGCATCTTCCCGTTTCTCCAATTTGTTTCTTAGGTAGTTTCCTGTTGAGGTTGGGCGCAAGCTTTTCTGATAAATTCTAGATTTCTCATTTCTGTTATGTATAATCTTCTCCAGTCTGGCTAGGGTCTTATGTCGTTTGATTTTATCATTTTTCTCTTCAAAATATTGAATTTCATCCTCAATTAACTCAACTGCGCGATCGAAAGGGTTCGGGTCGGCATTACCAAAGATGGCCTCTTTTTGGCTAAGATCTTCAATGAATTGTGATGTTTCATGATCAAGAGTCTCGGTTTTTTTGACAATTAGTGGATTTTTTTCGCTATCATTGAGGATTATCAGAGCGGTCTCTATAGCCTCAATGTAGTCTTGGGCAATCAGTGTGGTGAAGGGTACCAGGTGAAAAAAACGGCCGATTTTAATACTCAATTTCAACGATGTTGTAAGTCCATAGTAAATTGCCGTCAGCATACGGTCTCTTTTTTTCATCTCATTGATGACCAGACGGCGGGTTTCCAGTGAGACGTTTTGCCTGATTTCGTTGTAGTTGAAAATGTGAATGTAGGGGCGATCCTGAAAATATTGATCAATGATAGTAGCAGTAAAATTCATGGCGTTTTGGACGTCATACAACGTGGGTGAACCGAAATTATGGGTCAAGAGAATCTGTTCCCCGATAATATCGGCGGAAATTTTATATTCATTGCCAAACCCGACCTTGTTCCATTCTGGTTTGTTAAGAATGGGTAGTTTGCTGACTGGGCAGATATAGGTGTCAGGAGTAAGACTCATGGGCGAATGGTTTCTCTTCTGTTCGGGCTAAATATTGCGCTTGATGAACTCTTCTATGTTTTGCGATTCCAGCAGTGTAATTTCATCTCTTATTTTTCCGACCAACGGTGAATTCGTGGCTCGCCATAGCTGTAGGCCCCGATCTCAATGTTTTTTCTTCGATCAGGTCGCGGGTAAAAGGATTTTTACGCTTTTCTTTGCTGCCGATTAATTTTTTTAAAAGATTCATCGAAGGTGCTTTGCTCTGGAGGTGGATTTCGCGAGATTTTATATGATGTGGTGGAGGTGAAAGTCAAGTTTTTTCGGTCAGACATTAAGTATATCTTTTTACCACGAAGAGCACGAAGAGCACGAAGAAAGGCTTTTTAGCTTCGTGTGCTTCGTGCTCTTTGTGGTGTAATAATAAAAAACTTTTCTGCTTCCGGCTTGACCGGGTCAGGGGATAAAAACATTACCCCGGTTGATCAGAAAATCGGGATCGACGGCGGCTTTGCACGCTTTTAGTTGCTCGATTGCGGCTTGGTTGTAGAGAGTCATGAAGTCTTTACGTTTGCGTTTGCCGGTACCATGTTCACCTGAATAGACGCCGCCCAATTCGACCGCTTTAACAATGAAAAGGTCATAGAGCTCGGCGGCCCGTTTCAGTTTATCCTGCTCGGGCAGCAGGGTGAAGTGGAGATGGCAGTCACCAAAGTGGCCGAACGATAAATAGTCGATGCCTTCAGTTTTGAGGAGAGCGTGGATGTAGTCGAGGAATTCGGCAAAACTCTCTGGCGGTACAACGGTATCGGTCATGATTGTATAGGTTCCGTGTTTCTGGATGACCTCAAGGGCGTTGGCCGGCATTGAGTGGCGTGACTCCATGAATATTCGGCGTTTAGGTTCGTTGTCGAGAAGAATTACCGCTTCCGGGTCGATGTCACAATTAGATGCCAGAATCCGGTTGAACCAGAACTCGGTTTCCTGGTCGAGATTCTTTTCTCCTACTGGTATCTGAAGATAGATGGCCACCTGATTATCGCCATAAAAAAGGCGCTCTCTGTGATCCATGTAGTTTTGGCTGTTGACCCCAAAATATTCGAAAGCGCTTAAGGTTCCGAAATTGCCATCAAGTTCCCGGTCGAGGAATTGATAAAAAGCAATCGCCCGATCTTCATCGGGGAGTGAGAAAAAGAGGTCGAGATACTCTTTGGGGCGCGGGGCAAGTTTCAAAATGCAGCCGGTAACCAAGCCAAAAAGGCCTTCGCTGCCGATAAACATATCGATCAAATCAATTTTGCCGTTCGGAGATGAGAAGGGGCCGCTGGCATTTTTAATTTTGGGTTGTGGGTAGGTCGGTACCGGCCAGCGTCGTTGCTGATTTTCTCCAGCTAGAATGAACTCTCCGTTTTCAGAGATATATTGGCCGCGCGTGGCCTTGATTTTAAGACCGTCAGGCAGGATGATATCGAGACCCACAACCCAGTCTCTGGTCGCCCCGATTTCGCCGGGGGTAAAGCCGGAAGCATTGCAGGCTATGGTGCCGCCAACCCAGGCATCACCCCGGCTGGTGGGATCAACCGGGTAGTAAAGGGCTTTACCGGTATCTTCAAGGATTTTTTCACGCAACTCTTCAAGAATAATATTGACCGGGCTGGTTACTTGGAGGTTTTCTCGGTCAACGACGATTGTTGGTTCATCCAGTTTGGCTGTTGAAAGGAGGATTCCACTTTCCGCAGTAGCACTTCCGGTCAGGTTGGAACGCCCGCCGGAGAGTGTAATCGGAATCTTTGCCTTTTGTCCGGCCCTTAAGATTATTGCTGCCTGCCGCTCGCTATTTGGTCTGCAGAGAGCTTCGGCTTGGGCCGGGAGGTTGGAGCTGTCAGATGCGAATCCGGCGACGATCTCCTGATCCAGTACCAGCGTCAAAGAGAATTTTCCCTGCAGAAATTCAGCGATTTCAAGCAGATTTTCAACTCCCTGATGGGTGTTGCAGAAATCATCAATTTCTTGATATTCAAGATCACTCAGAATTTTGTTCAAAGGAATGTTGTTGGTACTCATAATATGGTCGCCTCGCTAAATTGTCAGTAAATATTTGATTGTTTATTAAAGTATTGCAAATAGTGTGAACATTGCTTCGCCCCCCATAAATGGGAGCGAAGCAATGTTCGCTGATTTTTGCTGTAACTTAAGCGCCAATCATAAAGCCGAATATTTAACTTTCCAGCTGCAGAATCAGCAAAGGTCCGTCGGGAACCACTGCCCA
>JAYEMC010000203.1:0-3298 GCA_034717935.1 Pseudomonadota bacterium
CAACCCGATGCCCCCATTCTTCCCGCGAGCTGCCTACCGAGAACGAGCATCCTGCTTGATGGAGTTGGGTAGCTACCATTTCGGGAAAAACCTTTCGGCTTGCGACCTACTATATGAAATATCCAGTTATCACCATTGACAAACGATCACCTTGAAACTATACATTAGTTTGCGATAAAACTATACATGGCAAATGTAGATTATCTCAATTACAACTAATAATTTAGTTTAGTAAGACAAGTGATCTTATCTCAAGAAACATCGGCCAAACAAGTCCGATCCAAGGGTTTCCGCAACCCATTCATTTTCTCCTTGCGGTGGAAAGTGGCCCTCTCCTTTTCAGTTCTGCTACTTCTTGTCACAGGCCTGCTTTTCTTTGCCTTCATGCGCTACGAGAGAGTTTTTCTCTCACTTGAAAGCCGGAAAAGAGCGCAGTCTCTAGCCAACAATATAGTTATTAACGCCAGAGACCCCCTTTTGAGCCAGGATGAGCTGCGTCTCGGTTCTCTGATAGAATCGGTAAATCAAAACAGTGAAGTGCAATACGCCTATCTCGTAGATCATCAAGGATGTATCCTCTACCATTCAGAACCGGCAAGAACCGGAAAGAAGCTGCCTGATGGAGTCCCCAATCCGGCCAATGGTATCATCCAGGCCTCTGTTCCGATAGAGGTGGAAAACATAAAAGTCGGAACTGCAGTTGTCGGATTGGGGGTCGATCACATTGATCAAGCCATGTTGGAGACTGCGACCGGCCTAATTTTACCTCTTGGCCTGGGGGCGGGATTAGGAATTTTAGGTATTTTTCTACTAGCAGGCATTCACGTTAACCGCATCAAAAAACTGGAAAAGGCAGTTCAGGCCTTAGGATCAGGAGATCTTCTTGTCCATGTTAAAGATAATAGCCTTGATGAGGTCGGCAGGCTCACAAGACACTTTAACGAAATGGTCGACCAGCTCCACTCGGCCCGACAACAGAACCTGAGAAACTTTAAAGAAACTGTCAGTGCCTTGGCTGCAGCCGTAGAGGCGAAAGATGCCTACACGCGTGGCCATTGTGACCGGGTTGCACGAATCTCCGTGGCCATCGGCAATCGACTTAAAATGAATGAAAAACAGTGCGAAGAGATGGAACTTGCAGCAATCCTTCACGATGTGGGAAAGATCGGGGTAAAAGCCGGGATTATTGGTAAAGAAGATCCGCTTACAGATGATGAGTATATGGAGATGCAACGCCATCCTGATATAGGAGCCAAGATTCTAAGCCCACTTTCTGCCTATCAGAAAGTGGGCCTTTTTGTCAGGCACCATCACGAAAATTACGATGGCTCAGGCTATCCGGATGGGCTCAAAGAAGATGAGATTCCCCAGGCTGCCCAGATTATCCATTTGGTTGACGCTTTTGATGCAATGACCACAAATCGCCCTTACCGAAAAGCACTCTCAAAAGAGGAAGCACTCTCAAGAATTAAGCAAGGCAACGGTAAACAGTTTGATCCCGTCCCCGTAGATGTGTTATTTGAGCTGGAAAAAGAAGGGCGAATTGTTGCCATTTCCGAGGAGATAGAACAATCAAAAAGACAATAACAGTAACCGTTGTGGTTTTTTTTCTTTTAAGTATGACATCAGGATGTGCGCTAACCGGGCCTGCGACAAAGCTCAAAGCAACTGATGCCATCTCAAACTCAAAAACCGAAACCAAGGCCAAAGTCAAAATCGAGAGTAAATTGCAATGTACTCAAATCCTCAAATTATCTCAAGCAGGCGAACATAAGAGTGCGGTTGATTTAGCCGATAAACTCATCAAGAATGGTTGCATATGTTCGGAGGAGGTCGCAAAGAAAATTCATTTTTCACGATCTCGACTTAACCTTGCGGATGCCTATGTACTTGAGGCCCAGAAGTACAAAAAAGAGGGAAAACTTATCGAGGCCCAAACCAATCTCCTAAAAGCCCTTAAAATTTACCCTAAATATTATTGGGCTCGAAATTTACTAAAAAAAGTTGAGTGCTCTATCAACGCGCAAATAACCGGATTAAAGGATGAAGCCCACAATCTTGAATCAGACGGAAATCTGGATGGAGCACTCTCATTGATACAGGATGCAATCGTTCTCTCCCCTGGCGATAACAATCTTAAGCTGAAAGCAACAAGATTGCAGGAAGCCTTGAATATATTGTTGCAAGATGAGAAAAAGCGAAAGCAGTTTACATGGGATCAGCGCCGGAGTATTATCAAAAAAGGTCTCGTGGCGGCCCAGGAGGCCGAGCAGAAACACGACTTGGAGGGTGCAGCGAACCACACCATACATATTTTGGAACTCTCCTCAACCGGAGAGCCCTTGACGTCGAAGATTGTTGAATTTGCCAGACTTTTAGGATTAAAACTCTTCTCCGCAGGCGACTTTTCAAAGGCTCAAAACGTGTGGAAAGAGGCTCTAAACTTAGCGCCGGGCAACGCCAAGCTCCAGAAATATCTGGCAGAGATCGAAGAGAGCCTTGACAACCTAAAGAAAATTCAACCAACCCCTCCAGCTTAAGTTAACTGCCAACAAACCACTAACACCGGGATTTTCCCCTTATTCATCATTCCAGATAAC
This sequence comes from Pseudomonadota bacterium, assembly GCA_034717935.1. Lineage (GTDB taxonomy): Bacteria > Desulfobacterota > Anaeroferrophillalia > Anaeroferrophillales > Tharpellaceae > Tharpella. The sequence goes on from JAYEMC010000203.1 coordinate 2,601, forward strand.
GGGCCAGAACCTCGCCAATCCCCTCTTTGGTAAAAGGTTTGTGGAGAATTTCATTCACCCCGGCCGTTTTCGCCGCCTCATTATCCTGATTTTCATTTTGAGTGGTAACCATGATCACCGGCATTTCATCTTTACTGAAGGTCTCACGGATTCTCCGTGTTACTTCAATACCGGTGATTCCCGGCATATTGAGATCCGTCAAAACAGCATCGGGATTAAGTTTGCGAACCTCTTCAACCGCAACCTCGGGCTCCAGAAAAATAAAAGGTTCATAACCTAGCGCATGGAGCATGCTCCTGAAAATACCTAGAATCATTTTAGAGTCATCGATAGCGACAACCCTCTTCTTAACAACTTCTGCGGTTTCTACAACCTCTTCCTGATCACCAGCAAGCTCAGCCGCCTCTTTTTCAAAACCATTTTCCTTAAGTTGACTGATAAAATAATCACGCACCTGGGCATGGGCTTTCTCAGTAAGATAGGCGAAAGCGTGCTCCCGAAAAAAATCGATCTCCAGCAGATCAAGAAAGATGGTTCCACTCTGGGTTGAAATAATTGTCCGCACCATATCCAGAGCTTCGGCATCTTCTCCCCGTATCATGTTTTTAAGACCGGCAGCCAAAACCTCATTATAATTACTATCAATCGCAGTAGCTGCCGCAGAGCGAACATTATCAACCGAATCATGGAGTCCGGCG
>JAYEMC010000204.1:0-3275 GCA_034717935.1 Pseudomonadota bacterium
AAAACTTATCCTTCGGTCTGGTGGTTGCCAATCCTCCTTATATTGCCTCGGCAGAGATGGCCGACTTGCCTGCCGAGGTGCAGCGGGAACCGGTTGCAGCTCTTGATGGCGGCCCTGATGGCCTTGGTTTTTATCGCCGGATTGCCAATGATGCGCGCAACTTTATGATGCCCGGCGGCGGCCTCATTTTTGAAGTTGGTGACGGACAGGCAGCGGGCGTTAAAAAAATCTTGGCAAGTAACGGTTATAGTGCTATCTCTGGCCAGTTCGATCTGGCCCGTTGTGAACGGGTAGTGATGGGAGTTAATAATTGGAAAGTATAGTAGTTCAAGGCGGTCGGCGTCTGTCCGGTGAAGTGATTATTGACGGGGCCAAGAATTCGGCTCTACCTTTGATTGCGGCCACGCTGCTGGTAGAAAACGGTTGCAGCCGTCTCGATAACGTTCCTGATTTGCGTGATATTAATACCATTATTCGTCTGCTTGAGGGGATGGGGGCGGATATTAGTCGTCAAGGCGGTCGCCTGGAGATCGCAACTACGGCGGTGGAAAATTGTCAGGCGCCCTATGAGTTAGTTAAAACCATGCGTGCATCGATCCTGGTTTTAGGCCCCCTGATGGCGCGTTTTGGCAAGGCCCGAGTCTCGTTGCCGGGGGGCTGCGCGATCGGGGCGCGACCGGTCAACCTCCACATCAAAGGTTTAGAGATGATGGGGGCGCGGATTTCGGTTGAACATGGCTATATTATTGGTCAGGCGGAGCGCCTTAAAGGGGCTGATATAAATTTTGATGTAACCACCGTGACCGGTACCGAAAATTTGATGATGGCGGCGGTTTTAGCTGATGGCGTGACGATTTTGCGCAACGCCGCCCGGGAACCGGAAATCGTCGACCTGGCCTCTTTTTTACGGAAGATGGGGGCGCAGATTGAAGGTGATGGAACTCACACCATTACGATTACCGGGGTCGAAAAACTTTTTGCCGCCGACTATCAGGTGATGCCCGACCGGATCGAAGCGGGAACCTTTATGGTTGCCGCCGGCATCAGTGACGGTGACGTTGTTATCAAAAATGCCCCGTTGGCGGCGATGGGGGCGGTGGTTACCAAATTACAGGAAATTGGTCTGTTGATTGAACCGCTCTCTTCTGAAACAGGTGAACAACTTCATAAAAATGATGAGCTGCTGGCAGGGGTTGCGGTTCGGGTGCGTCGTGGTGCAAACGGTCTTAGAGCTCTCGACGTGAGAACCATGCCCTATCCCGGATTTCCCACTGATATGCAGTCTCAAGGGATGGTTCTCCTGGCGCTGGCTCAAGGCTCCAGTGTGATCAGCGAGACCATTTTTGAAAATCGTTTCATGCATGTTTTTGAACTTCAGCGCATGGGGGCCGATATCGAGGTCGAAGGGCGCACGGCCATTGTTCGTGGGGTTGCGATCCTTTCCGGGGCTCCGGTGATGGCCTCAGATTTACGGGCTAGTGCCGGTCTGGTGCTGGCCGGTTTGGCGGCTGAGGGCGAGACCGTGATGTCTCGGGTCTATCATCTCGATCGCGGTTATGCCGGATTTGAAAAGAAACTAAAAGCCTTAGGCGCCGATATCCGGCGGGTCGAGGAAAATTGATGAATATTAATAGTTATCAGACGAGTGATCCCGATTTTCAGGAACGTTTTCAGCGTCTCTGCGAGCGCAACCTTGATCTCGATATGGCGGCAGATAGTGTGGTTGCGGAGATTCTTGAACGGGTTCGTAAAGAGGGTGATACGGCGCTTTTTGATTATACCAAGCGTTTTGACGGTCTTGATCTGGCGGCGGTTGGGGTTGAGGTGCAAAAAGCTGAGATTGATGCAGCTTTTGACCTGTTGAGTGCCGCCCAACTGAAAGATATTGAACTGGCGATTGAGCGAATTACGGCCTATCATCAGCGTCAGCTTAAGCAATCCTGGTTCGACGACCATGAACCCGGGGTTCTTTTAGGACAGAAAATCACCCCTTTGTCGCGGGTTGGTATCTATGTGCCGGGAGGGAAGGCCTCTTATCCCTCTTCGGTTTTGATGAATGCGATTCCGGCGCAGGTTGCAGGGGTTAAAGAGATTGTGATGGTCTCTCCGGCAGCACAAGGTTACAACCCGGCGGTACTGGTTTCCGCCAGACTTTGCGGGGTGAAGCGTATTTTTCGGGTCGGTGGGGCTCAGGCCGTGGCCGCACTGGCCTATGGAACAACGTCAATTCCAGCGGTTGACAAAATTGTCGGACCTGGTAATATCTACGTGGCGTTGGCTAAACGCCGGGTTTTTGGCCGGGTCGGTATCGATATGGTTGCCGGCCCCAGCGAAATTATGGTGGTCGCCGACGAGAGTGCCAATCCGGTTTTTGTCGCCGCCGATCTGCTTTCGCAGGCGGAACACGACGAACTTGCGGTGGTTGTCCTGGTGACACCTTCGCAAACATTAAGCGACGCCGTAGAGGCGGAACTGGAAAAACAGTTGGCGATTTTGCAGCGGCGAGAGATTGCGCAGCGTTCATTGCAGAATCAGGGAGCTTTGATTACTACCACAAATCTTGACCAAGCCCTTGAACTGGCAAATCAGTTTGCGGCCGAACATCTTGAGCTGGCGGTTGCCGATCCGCTTCTCGCTTTAAGTTCAATCCATAATGCCGGGGCGGTTTTTCTCGGCCATTCAACCCCTGAAGCGTTAGGTGATTATCTGGCAGGCCCCAATCACGTCCTGCCGACGGCGGGCACGGCCCGTTTCTCCTCGCCGTTGGGAGTTGATGATTTTCTTAAAAAGAGCAGCGTCCTCTCTTTCAGCCCCGCCGCTCTCAAACGCTACGGGCAGCCGTTGATGGCGTTAGCCGAGATGGAAGGTTTGGAAGCGCACGGTCGAGCGGTGAGTTTACGGCTGCCAAGTGTCAAGAAATGACCTCAGCCGAGACAGTTTGGAGATTTAAAAATGGAAAAAACTATGCGTATAGCCGAGATCAACCGTCAGACGGCCGAAACCAGCATCAAGATCGCTCTCGTTCTTGATGGTCGTGGGAGCTCGCAAATTGCAACCGGGATCCCTTTTATCGATCATATGCTCACCCTTTTTGCTCGGCACAGTGGTTGTGATCTGGAAATTATGGCGAGTGGTGATTTGGATGTTGATTTCCATCATACGGTTGAGGATCTGGGGATCTGTCTGGGCCAGGCTTTGAGCCAGGCCTTAGGGGATATGGGTGGTATCGCTCGTTACGGCGAGGCCCAGATTCCGATGGATGAAGCCTTGTGCGG
>JAYEMC010000205.1:0-3268 GCA_034717935.1 Pseudomonadota bacterium
GTTACCGTGGCAATTGCAATGTGCACCTGCACATTGTTATACCAAATCGCAGTGAAACAACCATTGCCTTGCCAGTACAATTAAAGATGTCCGCTTCGGAGGAAGCGATGGCTGATACTGAGGCATTATTTGGTTACAATGTGATGAATTTTGAGTAGTGATCAGTTTGTGACTTGTCCGCTACTTGACCTCTATGCTCCGACGATTTATTGTGGGTATTGGTGCTGGAGTCAACTCGGGGCTTTTTGAGCTATGAAACTGCAGTGGTTCGCACTGCAAAAGCCTGAGACAGTCTCGCTTTTGCTGAAAACGTCTTTAAATTACCATTCGGAATATCTTTAAAAATTATAAGTTGACCGATGTTCTTTCTTGAACAGGGAGAAGTTAGATGAACCAATTACTTGATTTTGAACAGCCGATAGCAGATCTGGAAACAAAAATTGGTGAATTGCGTGAGTATTCGACTGAAAATGTCGATTTTTCCAGTGAAATAAAAAAGCTTGAGAGGAAAGCGGATAAACTGAAAAATGAAGTTTATTCAAACCTGTCCCGTTGGCAGAGAACCCAGCTGGCTCGGCATGCCAAACGTCCTTACACCCTCGATTATATTGAGCGTATTTTTACCGATTGGTCTGAGGTTCATGGTGATCGAAATTATCGTGACGATCCTGCTCTGGTTTGTGGTTTCGCCAGAATCGACGGCAAACCTTGTTGTGTTATCGGTCATCAAAAAGGGCGTAATACCAAGCAGAAAGTCCATCGGAATTTCGGCATGCCAAACCCCGAAGGTTACCGTAAGGCTTTACGGGTGATGCAGCTGGCCGATCAGTTTGGTCTGCCAATTTTTACTTTTGTCGATACTCCGGGAGCCTTTCCCGGTATTGGTGCCGAGGAACGTGGTCAGGCTGAAGCCATTGCCCGGAATTTACGGGAAATGGCCATGTTGCGCGTTCCGGTGATTGTCACCATCACCGGTGAAGGTGGTTCCGGTGGTGCTCTGGCGATTGCGGTTGGTAATCGCGTGTTGATGATGGAATATTCGGTCTATGCTGTTATCTCTCCCGAAGGTTGTGCCGCTATTCTCTGGAGTGATGGTGCCAAGGGGGAACAGGCGGCTGAGGCATTGAAATTGACAGCACAGGATGTCGACAGTTTGAAAACTGTTATTGACGAAGTTATTCCTGAACCGCTTGGCGGTGTCCATCAGGATCATGATCTGGCCGCGACAACCTTGAAAGAACATCTGTTGAAGCATCTTGCCGAACTAGAAGAGTATTCTCCCGAAGGCCTGATTGAACAACGCTATCAGCGGTTCCGGGCGATAGCTGAGTTTGAAGAACCTAAATAAAATCTTATGGCATTATGGTTAAGAATCTTCCACTCATCGATCTATCTAGTGATTATCTGGTTGCTGGCGAGTTGTGGCGGACATACCACCAGGGTGATTGATACGCCAGAAACTCGTGAATTAGCAGGGTGGCAGAAACCATACGAAGTTGATGGTCAGCGCTATCATCCCTTGCGCGATCATCACGGATTTCAGCAACGTGGCATTGCCAGTTGGTATGGGCGTAAATTTCATGGGCGTAAAACCAGTAATGGTGAAGTTTACGATATGTACGGCACGAGTGCAGCACATAAAACCCTGCCGATGGGTGTTTATGTCAGGGTGACTCATCTAACCAGTGGTCGTCATGTTGTTGTCCGGGTCAATGACCGCGGCCCCTTTGTCGCTGGGCGTATCATTGATCTTTCTTATGGCGCAGCCAAACAGTTAGGGATTGTCGATTCCGGTACGGCGCAGGTTCATATTCAGGCTCTTGGATATCGACAAACTGATCTTAGGCGGGATAGTTCTCGTGTGAATAGAAGTTATGATTCTGGCAGTTTTGCTGTGCAGGTCGGCGCTTTTTCGACGGCAGAAAATGCCCACCGCTTAGTGGCAAAGATGCAGCGTCGATACGGTAAAGCCGTTATTTCAACGGGCATGGTCAATAACCGGCAAGTATACCGGGTGCGGATTGGTGATTTCAGCTCTTTAAGGCAGGCAGAGGCGACGGTGCATGATTTCGTATCACAAGGATTTTCAGGTAGTTTTGTCGTTGCTTTCGATTAATTTTAAAAATGCGATTTAGGGGGTTGATTTTGATCTGGACACGTGATAGCGTACCGTCGTATCAGAACAAGTTGTGTAGATTATTTTACTGTTTAGTCAGATAAGAGCCGCACAGACCAACCGGACTGAGTGGTTTTTTTTTGATTTGCAGCCACTGGTCTGCATCACGCAACTCCCGTAGGGGACCAAGTAAGGAGAAAGTAAAATGGCAGAAGGTACAGTTAAGTGGTTTAATGATTCTAAGGGGTTTGGCTTTATTGAGCAGGATAACGGCCCAGATGTGTTCGTCCATTTCTCAGCAATCACCGGAGATGGCTTCAAGTCTCTGTCTGAAGGTGCACGCGTCAGTTTTGACGTTGTTGATGGTCAAAAAGGCCCTCAAGCGAGCAATGTTGTCAGGCTCTAAAATAATAGTATCATTATTTTAAGTCAAAAAGCCCTGTGGGAAACCATGGGGCTTTTTTTTGTTTCAGAACCGGCTTCAATAGGGCTATAATCTTATAACTTCACCATCCATCTTCTTCGTTTTTGTAAAATCATCAGATATTGGATTGTTTTTCGCTGAATCATTGAATGTTATATGCTCAGGTGGGACGCAGTCGAATTGCTAAAATATTGAAAGGATAACGTTATGCCATTTGTTGAAGTTAATATCACGGCAGGTGCTACAAAGGAACAGAAGGCGCATCTGGTTGAGGGGATTACCGATTTGCTGGTTAAAACTCTCAATAAAAATCCATCTTCCACTCAGGTTATTATCAGGGAGTTTAAGACCGAAAACTGGGGTATCTCTGGTCGGTCGGTTAAGAATTTACGTAAAGAGGGGAAAACGGCAAATATTTCCAGAAACTAAAAAGGTCAGGAGGCTGTCAGAGAATACGTGGAAGGAGCTTTTTTGTCGGCTTTTTTATTCCCCGGATAGGGCTTTATGCTTAATATTTCAGCCTCCAAGGCTGGTTCAAAACAAGAATTAGATGAAGCGGTAAAATTTACTCGTCACGAAGCCCAAAAAGGGATAATACTCGGTTTTATCGCCTATGTTATTTGGGGTTCATTCCCGGCGTTTTTCAAGTTATTGCCCGATGCGACACCATTAGAAATTGTTTCCCACCGAATTTTCTGGTCGGCAATTTTTTTGTCGATACTGGTGCT
>JAYEMC010000206.1:0-3268 GCA_034717935.1 Pseudomonadota bacterium
CTTTGACCACCAACCCTTCCAGACCTTTGCCCACCATTGAGGCATCGACATGGCAAAAGCCGCGGGTGCGAAGTTGTACCGCCGGAGCCCCGGCCGCAGCCACGGTTTCAGCATCGACCATCGAATCGATATCGGCCTCAACCACCCCCAATTTGAGTTCCTGAGACAACCCGGCAATAGTTTTGACCACCAGACTGGTTTTACCGGCCCCGGGAGAGGCCATCAGGTTGAGTAAAAAGGTCTTCTCCTTAAGCAGTCGCTCCCGCAAAACCTCGGCAACCTTGCGGTTATCGGCAAAAATCTCCTCTTTCACCTCAATCAAGCGAATTTCATCACTCATATTATAAAACTCTCCTGGTAACCATAAAGCTATAGCAAATAACTACGAACATCGCTTCGCTTTCCATTACCGGGGACAGAACTGAAGGTCTGTCCCCACATTTCGGCAGTTTGAAGAAATACATGGAAGTTCCCCCTCCTTTTAAAACTTCACAATACCTCGATATTTTTGACGAAATAGCCCTGGCCGGCAATCAGACGACAATCACCAGCGGCGCAAGCCGGACAGGCGTTACTTTCATTATGAACCACCGTAAAGGGAAAAATCTCACCACATTGAGCACACTGGAGCCGGGCCGAAACCCGTTCAATTACAAGCCTGGCCTTCTCGGCCCGGCTGCCCTTACTTAAATGGTCGAAATAGCGCTGCATCCATTGATCTTCAAGATCACTGAGCTCCCCCACTTCAAGGTGGATCGCCACCACTTTTCTAACCCTATGTTTTGCCGCATGGGCCAATACAACCTTAAGAATATTTTCAATCACCGGCAACTCATGCATTCTAAAGTTTTCCGCGTTCCTGGGCCATCTGCATATAAGTTTTAACCATGGTTTCGGGCGGCACAAATTGTAACGATTCGGCTTTTTGACGCAGATGCAGAGCGTCATAATCACAAACCGGAATACAGACTCCACAACCGATACAGCGATCAAGATCAACCTTGGCCGTATCTTCAATCTCGATCGCGTCCATCGGACAGCGCTCAACGCAATCACCACAAGCGACACATTGACCACTATCGACTTCGCTGAAATAATTTGAATCAATCATTGTCGCCGGCTGCGGCATCTTCTTGATATTCTTCAAAATCTGACAACAGCACCCACAACACATGCAGATATTGATCGATTTCTGCGAATTACTCGGCTGTAAAACAAGACCGGCATCAAGACCTTTATACATCAATTCCAAAGCTTCCCCTTGATCAATGGATCGACCCAAACCGTTCTCTTCATAATAAAAAGCGGCCACACCGAAAATAAAACAGGCCTCCATCGGGCTATCACAACCTTCACCCATCATCTTCTGTTCTGTGCGACAGATACAGGGAGCAACCACAATCTTGGACTGACTTTTGATGATCGTTTCCACCTCTTCGTAAGGCATGATCGAGACTTCGGCGGAAACACTTTCAGTCACGGGAATCACCCGCAGCTGTTTGGTTTCCATTTCGGCCCAGGTTTTCTCCATGAGGAAGGGCACATATTCATTAACATCTTTAATCAGCTCTTGATCAAGATCTTTAACATGATACTCCCAGATACCGACCACAAATTGGGTCGCCATATAGAGAGTCACATCACCCTTACGAGCACGAAAGATCAAACCCTTATGCGACATCTCCTCAAGCAACGGTTCGAGAACAACGCTATCTTTTTGCAGACGTTTGGCAATTTTGGCGGCCGGTTCCGGCATCATCCTCAAACCCAAAGCAACCATCGCCTCTTCCGGAGTAAACAATTTTCTTAAAATCCGTAACTCAACCCCGCTCTCAGTCGCCGGAAAACCGGCTGGCAGGTTATCAAGATGCCAAGCCAATTGACTATAAACATCCCCTTTATCTACTTTACTCTGATTCATTTAGCTCTCCTTTTTTTACTTTAACCCGCCAATACTTTTTTCAAAAGTTGTAACAGATCTTCAATGATATAGGGTTTATTGAGGAAACCGCAAAAACCATATTTTTTGTACTCGGCAACTACCGGGTCATTAGCGTAGCCACTGGAAACCACGGCTTTCACCTGAGGATCAATTTTCTTGAGCAGATTAATGGTCTCGCGCCCGCCCAGGCCGCCGGGAATCGTCAGATCCATGATCACCAACGCGAACTTCTGTTCCCGATATTTACTCAGAGCCTGTTGACCATCGCCGGCAGTCTCCACTTCATAGCCAAAAGTAGTTAATATTTCCGTTATTGTTTCGCGCACGACCTCTTCATCATCCATCACTAGAATGCGACTTGCTGAAATCGGCAACGCCCTTTCGGACACCGACTTTTCCAGGGCTACAGAGACCTCTCCAAGAGCCGGCAGGAAAATGCTGAATTCAGTAAAATGGCCCGGCTCTGAATGGATGTCGACATAACCATCATGTTTATTGACAATCGAATGGATAACCGACAAGCCTAGGCCGCTGCCCTCTTTCTTGGTCGTAAAGAAGGGATCAAAAATCTTTTCCCGCAACTCTTCGGCAATTCCGCAACCTTGATCTCGCACTGAGATTTTGATATAGGGACCCGGCTTTAGAGGCAGACTTGCAGTTTGCGCTGAGCCTAAATCCACATTTTCGCCACAAACAGAGATCGCCCCCCCCTCCGGCATGGCATGGACGGCATTAATCACCAGATTCTGAATCACTTGGCTGATCTGACCCGCATCGACTTCAGCCGCCCAAAAATCCTCCGGGATCTCGAGGGATAGGGCTATCTTCGACCCGAGCAGAGAAAACTCGGCTGAATCCTTGATGATCTCACCAAGCTCCGCAGCCTCTTTGACCGGCTCACCACCTTTGGCAAAAGTCAGCAACTTTTGCGTTAGGTCAGCCGCTCGCTGCGTGGCTTTCAGGGCCTTCTCAAGGTTTATTTGAGCTTTTTTCGGTTGCGACCCGAATCGCAATACAGCAACCTCGATATTACCCATAATCCCGGTCAGCAAATTATTGAAATCATGGGCAATACCCCCAGCCAACCGGCCAACACTCTCAAGTTTTCTGAGCTTTAAGACCTCTTCCTGCATGCGCTCACGGTTGGTAATATCACGAAAAACCAAAACCCCACCGATAATCGCGCTATTCTCATCCCGAATTGGCGAAGCGCTGTCGGCAATTTTAAACTCCTGACCATTACGAGAACGCAGCAGAATATCATCTTCAAGCTCTAAAATCACCCCCTGACGGATCGCCTGATCGAGCGGATTTCGGGCCGGTTCC
>JAYEMC010000207.1:0-3251 GCA_034717935.1 Pseudomonadota bacterium
TCGACCCGAAAGGAACAACGCACGCAGTCAATTGCGACATTACCGCCACCCACTACGACCACTTTCTTCCCTGCCGGATAAGGATCACGACCCTGGTTAATATCTAAAAGATATTGAACCCCGGAGATGTAACCGTCGTAATTCTCCTCTTCGCCTTCGACTCCCATGGTTGTACCAAGCTGAGATCCGATAGCGATAAAAACAGCATCGTTGTCGGCTTCAAGTTGTGAAAGTTTGACATCTTTGCCGACGGCGGTCTCATAATTGAAGGTTGCCCCCATTCTCTCAATCCGGTCGACCTCTTCACGCAAGATAGTACGGGGCAGACGATAGTCAGGTATACCCATGGCTGACATTCCGCCGGGCTCATCAAAACGCTCGTAGACCGTCACCTCATGACCCATACGAGTCAAATGATAAGCACAGGTTGCTCCACCGGGGCCAGCCCCGACAATCGCAACTTTACCGGTTTTGGCGGAAGGTTTAATCGCAAACTTCGGCTCTTTACCTTTGCTCAGTTCATAGTCGGCGACGAAACGTTTAAGAAACTTGATTGAGATCGGAGCATCAAGATTCATCCGCCGACAGTGCTCCTCACAAGGACGCACACAGACTCGGCCAACAACGCCGGGAAGAGGTAATTTCTCCCGGATAATATCAAGAGAATCCTGAAAACGGCCCTCTCTTATACATTCTACGTAAGTCGGGATATCGAGGTGAATAGGACAGGCATCCATACAGGGAGCCGTCATTCTGGAGTGGTAAGTTCCGGCTGGGACCACCTTTTTATCATTGATTGCAGCCTCAAAATCGGCGGCAAAATGTTCTAAAGCATGAAGTATGGGAAGGGGACCGGATTGACCGATATTACACTTTGAGGATTCCTGAATCGACGCGGCCAGGCGGGCCAGAATGCCAAGATCCTGTAATTTCCCCTGTCCAGCGCAAATTCTTTCCAAGGTTTCCGCCATTACCCGGGTTCCTATCCGGCAGAGGAAACATTTACCACAGGATTTTTCCTGAATCTCTTTCATGTAGACCCGGCTTAAATCAACGATATCGGTTTCCGGGTCGCGAATCACCAACCCATACCAGCCCATCACGGCTTTTACCGCTTCGTCCTGTCTGAAATATTCCGGCAGTTCAACACTGTTGACCGGCTCTAAGTCCTGGCCTTCTTTGCCGCGGTTGTCAACTACTTCACCGCCCCAGGAACTAAATAAAATCTCAGCCATTAACCGACTCCCATTCAATGTAACTCAAAATATATTCGCTTAAAACTTTAACTAATGCGGGAATTACTCCCGCAACCCTAAAGTTACTGCAAGGCCCGCAAATAAGTGCTCTTATCAGAACATTTTCTTGTAAAAAAACAAGAAAACAACCTGTAAGACACTAAAACCCTAACGATCAATCTCGCCCAGCACGATATCAATACTCCCGATAACCGATATCGCATCGGCGAGCATGTGACCCAACATCATCTTCTCTAAGGCGCTAACCAGGATAAAACAGGGGGAACGCACCTTCATTCGGTAGGGATTCTCCGAACCATCACCAACCAGGTAAAAACCAAGTTCACCTTTCGACCCTTCGACCGAGTGGTAGATTTCACCTTCAGGAACCACCGGCCCCTGACACTGAATCTTAAAACGCCGAATCAGGGCACTGATATCTTCCTGCACAGTTCCGAGATCGGGGTTGGAAATCAGGGGATTATCAACATTAACCGGCCCTTCAGGCAGATTTTCAAGAGCTTGCTCTATAATATTAAGCGATTGAGTAAACTCTTCCATGCGCACCAGATAACGGTCATAGACATCGCCATTACTGCCGACGGGAACCTTGAAATCGAAATCATTGTAACAACCGTAGGGCATCGTTTTGCGGATATCGTATGCAACCCCGGAGCCCCTGAGCGAGGGACCGGTCAAACCGTAATTAATCGCATCTTTAGCGGAAATTTTGCCGATCCCCATAGTTCTTTTGCGCCAGATTATATTATCACTCAGCAACGTATTGTAGCCTTCAAGCGCGGTTGGAAACCATTTAATAAATGCGCGAAGATCTTTAATAAACTGCGGCGTAATATCTTGGGCGATACCGCCGATACGAAGATAGGAAGGGGTCAAACGGTAACCGGAAACCTCTTCGGTCATATTCATGATCATTTCCCGATCACGAAAGGTATAAAAAACCACAGTCATCGCCCCAATATCAAGAGCATGGCTGCCGATCCAGAGATGATGCCCCATAATCCGGGCCAGCTCTCCCATAATCACGCGGATATACTGTGCGCGCTTGGGAACTTCAATTCCCAGAAGCTTCTCAACTGCCGTGCAGTAGCCTTCATTACAAAGGGTAGCAGCAGTATAGTCAAAACGGTCAGTCAGGGGAATGACCTGCTGGTAGTTCATGTTTTCCGCGATCTTCTCGATCCCCCGGTGCAGGTGCCCAATATGGGGCGTGACCTTGACGATCGTTTCACCATCAAGCTCCAGAACCAGACGTAAGACCCCGTGGGTCGCCGGATGATGCGGACCCATGTTGATGGTCAATATTTTACCTTCAGCCATCGCTACCAACCTCAATAATATTTATCGCTAATTTGCACATCGTAAAAACGTAATCCTAAAAACTATTTTGGCAGACTTAAAGCACCTGAATCGTACTGGGATCCCACTTCTCATCAAAATCTTTCCCCTTCAAGGGAAAATCTTTACGCTGGGGATATCCATCAAAATCATCCCACATCAAAAGTCGCCGGAGATCGGGATGCCCACTGAAACGTATCCCCATCATATCATAAACTTCCCGCTCCGGCCAGTTTGCCGAATTCCAGATATCGGTTACAGTCGGCACCTCGACATCTACCGGAACCATCACTTTTACCAGAAGGCGACGGAAGTCATCCATTGAATGGAGCACATAGGCGACCTCAAAACGTGGCTCACGCGACATTTTATCAATTCCTACAACATCTGACAAAAGGTCATAATGAAGGGCTTTATCATCGTGCAGATAGAGCATGATGTCATGCAACTTTTCGAGGCTGACGATAACGGTCAGGTCGCCCCTGAAATCGACGTCATCAACGATCGCATCCGCAAACTCACCCTTTAACAGCTCCAATACTTTAGCATTATCCATGGTAATGACCCAAATTCATCTAGTTTTGCTAACACAAACTTATAATATCAGATTTGCTACTTGAAGGCTCTACATAGTCCGGCCGATCCGTAAACTTGTCC
>JAYEMC010000208.1:0-3249 GCA_034717935.1 Pseudomonadota bacterium
AATACCTAGCGATGCCGCTTTCCGGGCGATCAGAAGGTTGTCGATAAGTTCATCAAGCGCTTTTTTGATGATCGTATTTTGTTCCTTAACCGGGAGAGCCTGAAAATCTTCCTGGCGATATTCAACCGAGATTGCCTGGCGCAGATTCATTGATGTAATTACTTGATTGTCGACGATTGCCATAACTCGATTGACGATGCGAGCCTGGGTCAAATGCGGGAAGAGCGACAAGGTAAAAACAATCAGTATAAAGCTGAAAATTATTTTACCGGGGGCAATTATTTTATTCTTCATATTTGTCTTTTTTACAGGTCGGCAAGGTTCTGGTGAAAAATCTTAATGGTATGCTGTTCTTTGCTCTGCTTTAGCCAGTGTTGATAGTTTTTTTGTAAGCGTTGGGCAAAAAGCGTGTCCTTGATTCGATTTTCAACCTCTGAAAATGGTATATTTCCGGCCGCTAGACGTCTTTCGATTCTGATCAAATGGTAGCCGTACGGTGTAGCGATAACCGGGCTGACTATTTTAAGTTTTAAGCCGGGCAGGATTTTGGCCAGTCCCGGCGGCAACTCTTCAGCCGTCACCAGGCGATTCTTTCCACTATCTGCAATTCGGGCTCCGGCAATTTGTTTACGGCCCGCTTCAGCCATGCTCAGCCCCCCCTTATCAAGTCGCTCTTTAAGTTCCCAGGCCGAGTTTTCCGAGTTTAAGAGCAGGTGTTCGAGTTGGTAGCGGGGGGCGACAACAAAATTATCAATATGCTGCTGGTAGTACGCCTTGGCCTCTTTAAAATTTGGGAAAGAAACCTCCTTTCCCAGTCGGCTCAAGACCTTCTGCATCGCTTCCTGTCGGTCAGCAGGCAAGTTTTTGTTGTTGTCAAGCAGGTCCTGGCGTCGAGCTTCAAGGATCAAAAGGTGTTCATTGATGAGCTGGTTTAAGGCCGCCTTGGCACTGGAAAAGTGATCCTGCTGGACGGTGGTCGGCGGCGGCACTTCGCTGGAGCCCTCTTCGCGATACTCCTTGAGCCTGGTGCTGACATCAGTTCTAGTGATTGCTTCTCCATCAATAGTTGCAACTACCTCTTTGGGCGGTAAACAGCCGATCAGGAGAGTCCCACTCATTAAAATCAATAAAAAGCCAGGAGTCTGTCCGAGAATGCTCTTTTTCCCCAGCTCTTCGTTATTTTTTGAAAATAATACTCGGAATACTGAGTGTATGCCTGCGCTTATTATCAAGAAAATGCCTCGATCTGAGAAAAAAATTCTATTCTTGGACAGCCTCCTGGAGCAAAGATGGTGAAGTGATCTGCTCAATTATTTCTCAATGACGTCGGGATAGAGAGTCACCTTGGTTTTCTTTTTGAGACCGTTAATATAGTCATTGAATACTTGGCTTTTGTTTTTCTGGGTGAGTTGGTTTTCAATTGCGGTGCGGACTTCATCAAGAGGTTTAGCGCCGGCCTCCTTGATCTCTACGACTTCGATGATGTGGTAACCGAATTGGGTTTTTACCGGGGCGCTGACTTTACCCACTTTAAGAGCGAAAGCGGTATCGGAAAACTCTTTGACCATGCGGTCGCGGGTGAAGAAACCCAAATCACCACCCTTGGCGGAACTTGGACAAGAAGATTTCTCTTTGGCCACGGTGGCAAAATCAGCCCCTTTTTTGAGCTCAGCCTCAACTGCTTTGGCTTCTGTCTCATCTTTGACCAGGATGTGTCGGGCTCGAACCTGTTTTGCTTGCTTAAACTCATCGGCATGGGTCAGATAATACTGATTAACCTCTTCCGGGGTCGGCGCTTTAATGCGAGCCTCAATTTCACGCTGTAAAAGGGCGGCGAGAATGATTTTGTGGCTGACTTCATCAATTTGCTCCATGATTACCGGGTCTTTGCTTAATCCCTGTTTAATCCCTTCCTGGTAAAGAAGTTTGGAGGTAGCGAGTTGCTCAAGGAACTCTTTCTGCATCTTTTTGTCACTGGCCATCTGTTGCAGGTTCGGCGGCAATTTTTTTAATTCAGCCTGGAATTGACTTAAAGTAATTTTTTCAGAACCGATTTCAGCCACCACCCGGTCAGCGGCAACAGCGGTTAAAGTCAGAGAGCCCATCGATATGGCCAGCACCAAAAAACTGATGAAAAGAGAGGTGCTGATTCGGTTGCGCATGTAGTTTCTCATGAAATAGTTCCTTTTAATTTGCTGAATTTACTGGATTCCGGCTTTCGCCGGAATGACGATTGTGCTCCTGTCTTTGCTTTTTTTCGTGTATTTCGTGGTCTAGCTTTTGATTTTGCCTTTTGTTCTTTTTCGTCTAGTTTCGTGGTCGAAAACGTCGCCATCTATCAGATCAATGGATTTTTTGCAATAGCTTTTCACTCCAGGCATAGAGTTCGTTGGGCTCCAGGGTGACCTCCATGCTGAACCAGTGTTCGGGAGTGAGTTTGCAGTTGCCCGTCTTTTCTTGCAATAGCGCCATTACTTTTTCTGTAGCCGGCGGACTCTCCGGGTCAAAATGGAGGCTCACTTTTTTGCGGCCGAGTTCCAGGGCCAGAACCCGATAACTTTTGAGCAGAATTTTCAGGTTTTTGAGCCGGAGCAGGTTGAGTACTTCCTCCGGCGGCCGACCGCAACGGTCGTCTAATTCATCCTCTAAGCGGGCCAGTTCAAGCTCATTTTCGGCAGCCGCAATCTTTTTGTAAAATTGGAGTCGTAGAGTCAGGTCGGGAAGGTAACTTGGTGGAATATGAGCCGAAAGGCTGACTTTGATTTCGGGTTCCGGAATCTTGGTTTGAGGGTTGCCTCGGGCTTCATTAATCGCTTCACTGAGCATCTCCTGGTAGAGTTCATAGCCGATGGCGGAGATGCGGCCGGACTGTTTTTTACCCAGGATATTGCCCGCCCCACGAATCTCAAGATCCTGCATGGCGATGCGAAAACCGGCACCTAAAGTGTTGGCTTCGGCCAGGGCGTTGAGTCTTTTGCGGGCATCCGGAGATAATCTTTCGAGTTCCGGAACCAGGAGATAAGCAAAAGCTTTACGTTGTGAACGGCCGATGCGGCCGCGGAGTTGATAGAGTTGGGCGAGGCCGAAGTTTTGTGCATTTTCGACAATCATGGTGTTGGCGTTAGGGATATCGAGGCCCGATTCAATAATGGTTGTGCAGAGCAGCAGGTCATATTTATGTTCGGCAAAACCGAGCATGATCTTTTCCAGGTCGTTTTCCCGCATCTGGCCATGACCAACGCCGATTCT
>JAYEMC010000209.1:0-3248 GCA_034717935.1 Pseudomonadota bacterium
GGCGTTTTTCCCAGGTTTTTCGCACCATCGGCATAACATCCTCTTGATTATACCACATTTTTTTGAGCAATCCGGCATGAAGTATCGTTGATTTCTTCAATAAAACCGTTCCGGTACAAAGAGCCTGTTGCAGAATCACTCCGGATACCACCTGGAGATCCACCAGGTCAATCTCAATCCCGCATGAATCTTCAAGAGCTTGAATTATCTCGTATTTACGATTCATCGACAATTCGCATTGAGCGGCGACAGCGATATCAAGATCACTGCCCGCGACAGCCTGATCATGCGCTACCGAACCAAAGGCCACCGCGAACTGAATATCAGTAAAATCTTCCAACACGGACGTTGCCCGCTCTAAAATATCCATATGCACTTTACTATTTAGTGCCTGACCGAAAACCTGACAATTTTCTTGAGTGCAAGGCAGGCGAGGATTTTAACCGCAGGCATACACTAAGTATTCCGAGGATTAAAATTTGAGCCTAACGCCGCAATCGGGGAAATTGGCGGTTTTCGGTCGCGCACTATTTAAAATGTAGGCACCATCAATTAATCATATACATCTTTTCGGTGCCCGATGCGAATAACGCGAACTGTAATGATATTTTCCTGAATGTCGCATATCATCCGATAAGCACCAATTCTATATTTCCAAAAACCAGACAGGTTTTTTCTGAGAGGGTCTCCAAAACGTCGGGGGTCTTCTTTTGTGGCGATACGTTCTCGCAAATAATGAAGAATATTAGATTGGGCCATTCTATCCAGCTTGCGCAACTCCTTTCGCGCTCGCTCATCAAACTCAACCTTCCAGGTCACGTTCCTGCTCCAACTCGTTTAATGACCAGACTCTTTCAGGGGGATTCTCTATTCTGTGCACTGCCAAATAATAATCCTCCAGATCTTCCAGATGTTCAATAATGGCTTCCCGCGCATAGTAAGATTTTGTTCTGCCGGTTTTTACAGCCAATGCTTGAAGTCTTTGTTCAAATTTTTCAGGCAATCTGATGGCTAACATGTTAACACCTCCTGCTATACAGGTATAGCAACGAGTACAATGAATGTCAAGTTGTACAGCTCGGTTTTCAGTCAGACACTAACTGCCAGCTGTTCGGTCAATATCAGAATCTAAAAGAGTTGTCTTACCGTTTCCCAAGGAGGCTGTCCGAGAATAGGATTTTTTTCTCAGATCAAGGCATGCGAAGAAAATTACCGCAGGCATACATTAAGTATTCCGAGGATAATTTTTTGAGCACAACACCGGGCTGGGGAAAAAAGACGTTCTCGGACAGGCTCCTAAGAACCAACCAGACCGGTATGACGATTATTGAGGTTGAAGGAAGCAAAAGATATAAGTGCTTTGACATTGCCGGAACAACGACTCCAAACAGTTCAGCAATGCGCTTTTGGGCTTCTTGAAAAGTTACTTTAACTCTAGCTCGACCTCTCTACAAGCCGAGATAAACAGATCATTTTCGGCTTCGGAACAGATGGTCATACGAAGAAAATTTTGACCTTTTAAGCCATTGACCCGATTTAGATTTGCCGTAAGGAAGCCTCTTTTTGCCAAAGCTTGCCAAAGCTCATCTGCGCTTAACTGCAAATTGCGGAGCATGAGAGTATTGGTTTGGGATGGGAGACAGGAGAAAGTATTCAAGGTCTCTAACTGACGGCACAGACGTTCGTAGCGAAGAGAAAGTTTCCGCCGGGCTTCCTGAACGTGCTCCTCGTCAATGGAAGCGGTTCCGGCTAAAAAAAGTGAGAACCAGGAAAACGGAAACATGGGACGGTAGAGGGATATGGCTTGCAGAATATCCCCGTCACTGCACATAAGATAGCCAACTCGCAGGCTGGGCAAAGCATGGATCTTGGAAAAAGTCCGCAATACCATCAAATTTCCACATTTCTGCGTCAACCCACTGGCCGAGACGACTTTCTGGTCGGTATCCGTATATTCACCATAGGCCTCGTCCACAACAATTGCCGTTCCTTGCAGGGCGCAAGCTGTTGCCAACTCCTCCAGCCACACCAAGGGCAGACTCTGGCCTGTAGGATTGACCGGATTACTGATCCACAACAATTTTGGCGCGTGGGTGCTGATAAGCTCTTTCAGGGTTGTTACAGTACCGGCCGTCCACTGAAAATTTTCTTCAGGTTTAAGCGGCAGATAGATGGGCCGGCCCCCGGCACGAATCGAGAAGTCGGCAAAGACACTGAAATTGGGAACCGCTATCAGAAATGCATCGCCGCCCTGGAGAAACACCCGGCTGACATGATCTATCATCGACTCCAAACCGGCGCTCAAAACAAACCATTCCGGATTCAGGTTATGCAAATCCGCCAGACGACGGCGCAAAAGCAGGTAATGGTTATCTGGATAGTCGGCCAGATTCTGGCGGCAAAGTTCGGCGAGATCGGCCTCCTCCAGAACTCCCGCCACCAGATCTGAATAGCCGTCGGAATTTTTTCCGATATCAAAACGATAAACTTTTTCCAGACCATTATCACGCTTAAGTCCTTTGATCAGCTCATATTCATCGGTATCCTTACTGACATAGTCCTCAGTTTCCGCAGCCAGGGCCAGACGGGTGTGACGGCTCAAGATGTCCCGGATTGCCATAAGATCCTCTCTGTTAAATCAAGATTGATGCCCTCGTAAAAAATCACGGAATGCTGAGCAGATAAAAACTACGCCGCTTACCATCTGAAACAGCGGATAAAAACTCTTCAGCAACCATCCCCCGTTTACCCAGGTACTCTTCAAAAACCGCCCGGGTATTCATGCGCCAGTTAAGGGCCGCAGCCGGATCCTGGGCCTGAAGACGACGCAAATCACCCGGTATTTCAACCAACACGGATTGAGCCTCGGGCATACTTTCCGAGGTAACAATGGAATAACGGCCCATAACCTCCGACAGAGACGCCGACTCCCGTCCTGAGGCCGGGTCGTAGTTCACATCCATTTCCACAAGCAAACGATCCTGAGGCATCCCCTGGTGCAGCCCCGAATCGATATAATAGTGAGCTTTTTTATAGGCGATACCGCGTCCACCAAACTTATTCAGATAGATATAGGCGTTACGAGATTCCAAAGGCTCGTAGGTCGTGTAGCAGCGCAAGATACCATCGCGCCGTAACAACTCATAATTACGTTGAATCATCTCCAGTCCTACGCTACTGTCTCGATATTCCGGAAGCACGCCAAGCATATGCCCATAGGCCGCATCCGGCTCGGCTGTTGCCAGACT
>JAYEMC010000210.1:0-3243 GCA_034717935.1 Pseudomonadota bacterium
ATCTGCGCGAGCTGATTCCATTTGGTCGGGCTGCGGACAAAGTAGGGCTACAATTGCCGGGTTACGATAAGGGTTTCAGGGCGGCCGATTTACAAAGTGCGGTGGCCCGGGCTGTGAGCGTCGCCCAATCCGGTGATGTTGTCCTCCTGGCCCCCGGTTGTGCCAGTTTTGATGAGTTTCAAAACTATCAGGAACGCGGTGACCGATTCCGTACTTTGGTACGGGAGATTGGCGCTATCGGAGATAGTTAAAGATGAGTTTGGAACGCGATGAGATTATGCTTTTGACGGTGGTTGGAATCTTGCTCTGTCTGGGTTTGCTCATGGTTTTTAACGCTAGTAGTGTCAAGGCTTTCCATCTCAACGGGCAGAGTAGTTTCTTTCTTGGCCGCCAGCTGATTTTTGCCATCTTTGGGGCGGTTGCCCTGTTTCTTTGTGCAAAATTTGATTATCACTGGTGGAGTAAATTGACTCTGCCTCTGGTATTGCTCAGTATACTTCTTTTGGTTTTGGTTCTGGTGCCGGGAATCGGGCATCAGGTCAAGGGGGCGACGCGCTGGATTAAAACTCCACTCTTTAATCTTCAGGCCTCGGAATTTTGTAAATTGAGTTTTGTTATATATCTCAGTGCTTACTTGGCAAAAAAAGGTGATGAGATTCGTGATTTCAAGCGGGGTTTGTTGCCGCCCTTGATCATTCTTGGAATTATCGTCGCACTTTTGATGCAGGAGCCCGATTTTGGTTCTTCAGTGGTGATTGCCGCTTTGGCCGTAATTTTGATTTTTGTTTCGGGCGCGCGTTTTAAACATCTGGCCGGACTCGGTTTGCTCGGGGGAGTTGGTATTGTTGCCGCAATCGGCGGTAAAGGTTACCGCCTGGATCGGTTACTCTCTTTTTTAAATTGGGATGGGCAAAGCACCTCGCATCAGCTTAAACAGTCCTTAATTGCTTATGGGGCCGGGGGTATAAGTGGAGTCGGAGCCGGTAACAGTGATCAGAAATTGTTTTATCTGCCCGAAGCCTATACCGATTTTATAGTTGCCGTATGGGCCGAGGAGTTTGGTTTTATCGGTGTCGCATTTCTGGCTTTTTTGGTTTTTATGTTATTGTTGATCGGTCTTAGAATTTCACGTTCGGCTCCTGATCGGCTTGGTACCATTTTAGCCTTTGGCGTAACTCTATTGCTGGTTTTGCAGATGACTGTTAATTATTGGGTCACGCTTGGACTTTTGCCGACCAAGGGCTTAACCTTTCCATTTTTTAGTTATGGCGGGAGCTCTCTTTGTGTCTCTCTGGCCGCAGTTGGGGTATTGTTAAATGTCAGCCGCCAAACTCGCTAGGACAATCATCCCGGCCAAGACCATCCTCTTTGCCGGGGGCGGTACCGGTGGTCATCTATTTCCGGGAATCGCTTTGGCCGAAGAATTTCTCCGGCGAGAGCCGAAGACGAAGATTGTTTTTGCCGGAACCCGGCGTGGAATTGAAGCTCGGGTAATCCCCGATTTAGGTTATCCGCTGGCCTTTCTTGAGGTTCATGGTCTGGTTGGTGTCAGCCGCCGGCGGCGTCTCAAAGCGATGTTTAACTTTCCCAAAGCCGTAATCCAGGCCTTGATTATACTGGTTCGCTATCGTCCCACTTTAGTGGTTGGTTTGGGAGGCTATGCCAGTGCTCCGGTATTGTTGGCCGCCATGGTCGCCGGGCTGCCTTGGGTTTTGCAGGAACAGAATGCTTTCCCCGGTCTGGTTAACCGGCTTTTGGCACCTTGGGCTAACGCGGTTTTTATCGCTTTTGCCAAAGCGAAAGAGCATCTGAAAAGTCGAAAGGTGTACGATTTTGGCAATCCGCTGCGCACCCAATTACAGCGGCCGGATGCGTCCGGGGGCGCGGTGTCCGAACTGTCCGAGGAAAAATTCTTTAATGTTTTGATCATCGGCGGCAGTCAGGGAGCCCATGTCTTGAATCGGGTGGTTCCTTCAGCATTTGCAAAACTGGCGGAACGCTACCCGGTAAAAATTGTCCACCAGACTGGTCTTAGTGATTTTGCTGAGGTTGAAAAAGCTTACGATGCCTGGCCGGAACGGGTTGAAGTGGTGGAATTTATCAATGAGATCGAAGAGTATTACAAAAATGCCGATCTCATTATCTGTCGGGCCGGTGCCTTGACTCTGGCCGAGCTGGGAGAACTTGGAAAACCTGCCATTTTGGTGCCTTTTCCCCACGCCGCCCATGATCACCAGACCTTTAACGCTAAAGCTGTTGCCGACTCCGGGGCCGCCTGGTTACGGCCAGAAAGTGAATTTGCAAGTCAGTCACTGGCTGATGATGTTGAAACTCTTATCAATGATCCGCAAACTTTAGCCAAGATGGCCGAGGCGGCGTTAACCCAGGGGCGGCCAAAGGCTCGGGAGCAGATTGTTGATTACTGCTTGCAGTTGATGGAAAAAGGAGTAATTTCGTGAAAGGTATGCACCATAAAGTTGAGCGGGTTCATTTTGTCGGCATTGGTGGCAGCGGTATGTGCGGTATCGCCGAAGTTTTGCTCAACCTGGGTTATCAGGTGCATGGCTCCGATCTTTTAAAGAGCCCGGTAACCGAACGTCTGGAAGGTTTAGGTGCTCGGATCTCATATGGACATGATCGAAAAAATGTCGGTGATGTTCAGGTGCTGGTGCGCTCGACTGCTGTGAAAGAGGATAATCCGGAACTTGTTGAGGCACATGCCCGGTCGATTCCGGTTATTCCCCGGGCCGAGATGCTCGCCGAACTGATGCGTCTTAAATATGGCATCGCGGTCGGTGGTACCCACGGCAAAACCACAACCACCTCAATGATTGCGACGATGCTCAGCGGCACCGATCTCGATCCAACCGTGGTTATCGGCGGCCGACTCAATAGTATTAACAGTAACGCCTGTCTCGGAGAGGGCGAGATTCTGGTTGCCGAAGCCGACGAGAGTGACGGCTCCTTTCTTGCGTTGTCGCCGATTATTGCGATAATAACCAATATTGATCGTGAACATCTTGACTATTATCAGGGTGGCTTGCAAGAGATTGAAGATAACTTTGTCGCGTTTGCCAATAAAGTACCATTTTATGGGCTGGTTGTTCTTTGTCTTGACGATGCCCGGGTGCAAGAGATCATCCCTCAAATCGGCCGCCGGATTTCGACCTATGGTTTTAATCCTCAGGCCGATGTAAGGGCGCTTGAGGTTTCGATCAAAGGTATGCAGAGTCGTTTTAAGGT
>JAYEMC010000211.1:0-3233 GCA_034717935.1 Pseudomonadota bacterium
ATTCAACCGCAACATCTTTGGCCCCTTCCACCTGCATGATGGAGGGCGCTTTATAACCGTCAAAGGTGAGGTCGGCATAAGCAAAATCGTGAACTACCAGGATGTCATTTTCTCTAGCATAGTCGACGATTTTCTGGAAAAAATCGAGATCGATAACTGTCGTTGTCGGGTTATGTGGAAAACTGATGATCATCATTTTGGGGCGTGGCCAGGTCAATTTGGTGGCGGCCTGAAGATCTTCAAAAAAATCACGGTCTGGAGAGAGCGGGATACTGCGCAGATCACCGCCGGCGATAATTACCGAGTAGGGATGAATCGGATAGGCCGGAGAGGGCACGAAAACGACATCGCCAGGTCCTAAGATGGCCAGGGCCAGGTGAGAGAGCCCCTCTTTGGCCCCGATCGTGGCGATCGCCTCACTGTCGGGATCAATCGCAATGTCAAAACGTTTTCCGTACCATTCGCTGATCGCCTCACGCAGGTTAGGCACTCCTCGTGAAACCGAATAGCGATGGTTGCGGGGGTTGTAGAGGGCTTCTGAAGCCTTGTCAACAATATGTTGCGGCGTCGGCAGATCGGGGTTGCCCATGCCGAGATCGATAATATCTTCGCCCGCCTGACGAGCATTCATCTTGAGCTCATTGACGGTTGCGAAGACATAAGGGGGTAGTCTTTGAATGCGGTGGAATTCTTCCATGGTTACCAGTTCTCCATTTTAAATCGTCATTCTTTTTGTACTGGATTCCGGCGAAAACCGGAATCCAGTAAGTTCAAAACGTTTTGAACGCCATGTCATAGCATGTTTATCAAGCTTTTTCAATTGTTCGTTGAATTGTTACCTTTATAGCCGGTATCAACTTGCATCGAATTGCTCCGGGCAGCGCTGTTGGCGAGTTGATCGCAGACTTCATTTTCTTGATTGCCGGCATGCCCCTTGACCCAGCACATATTTAGTTTGTGGCGATCAACTTGTTCAATCAGGCGTTGCCAGAGATCCGGGTTAATGGCTTTAGCCCCGGTTTTTTTATCTCTGATCCAGTTGTTTTTTTGCCAGCGCCGAGCCCAGCCTTTAGAGATACCGTCGACTACATACTTTGAGTCACTATAGAGGGTGACCGAACATCTCTCTTTTAAAGCCTCAAGCCCTTTGATACAAGCTAAAAGTTCCATGCGGTTATTGGTGGTCTCTTTAAAGCCGTCGGCGAGTTCTTTGCGGTGTTTACCATAAAGTAAAACAACCCCGTACCCGCCCGGGCCGGGGTTGCCGATACAACCACCATCCGTGTAAATTATAATATCTTTCATTCGTCAGTTAGCGACCTCCTCGTTTTTTCTTATACTAACCTCCTGTTTCTACCAATGTCAAGAACCATCGTCAAAGTCCACAGAGGTGAATAGCTAAAATATTGACAATCAGACAATGCTTTGCTATTAAGGTTCACCAAATTAACGGGTTAGCTGAATAGTTACTAATGGTTTTGATTTGGACAGCCTCCTAGGCCCTTATACTTTTTAAGGATGGATTGTTTTGATTGAGTCTAAAGATAGATATACGCTGGTACTTTTTCGTAGTGGAAGCGGCGTGCATCGAAAATTGATCTTATCGGTCAAGCAGGTAAAAAGGGCTTTGTGGCTGGTTGCTCCCGGGTTTTGCGCCCTCTTTCTGGGGGCCTTGGTGGCGATTGCTCTCTATTTGGTAAATTTGCATAATATTAATGATTATAGCCGACTGGCTAAGCAAAACCGTGAACTGGAGAAGCAGGTAGATTTCTTTTCGCAGCGCATGACCGGTTTCTATGATCAACTGACAAATTTAAAAGAGAGTAATGCTCGGGTCAAGGTTCTGGCTAATCTGGCGATTGTCCCCGGGCAGATTGAGACCCGGAGTGTGGGCGGTCCTGATCCTCTGGCTGCCGAGTTGACGGTTTCGAGTATCGATGCCGAACGTAAACAGCAGTTGGCTCGAATGCATCAGGAATTGCAGCGTTTAGAGCTTGATATCGCTTGTGAAGAGGGTAAACTCGGGCATTTAAGTGATCATCTTATAGAGCGGCAGGCACTCCTTAACTTTACCCCCTCGGTTTGGCCGGTGCGAGGTTGGATCAGCTCTCGTTTCGGTTACCGGTTTTCTCCTTTTACCGGTCGGCGTGAGCTTCATAAAGGGCTCGATATTGTCAATCGGGCCGGTACTCCGGTGGTTGTTACCGCCGACGGACAGGTTGTTTTTGCTGGTTATAAAGGCGGTTATGGGAAAATGGTGATTATTGATCATGGTCTGGGAAAAGTGACCAAGTATGGTCATCTCTCAAAGATTGCCGTCCGCAACGGAGATTCGGTGGTGCGCGGTCAGGAGTTGGGACTGCTCGGCAATACTGGTCGCAGTACCGGTCCCCATCTTCACTATGAGGTAGTGTTAAACGGTAAGGCGGTGAATCCGGTTGACTATCTGCTGGATTAAGATGTTCTCGGACAGCCTCCTGGCTGTTTATAAACTCAATGGTCCTCGTGAAACGTCGTACGGCGTCTTTTTGCGAGGACTTTTTATTTCGTAACTATTCAGTTAACCCGCAAATTCATCAATATATGGTGCTTCTTCTACTTGCGCTGAATAGCTACTTTATTTCAAGAGGTTGAAACTTAATGGCAAATATCCTGAAAAAAATATTCGGCAGCAAAAATGATCGTGAAATCAAAGCTATGCAATCACTGGTTAGACGAGTAAATGAGGAAGAAGAGGCGCTTAAATCTCTTTCGGATAGTCAGTTACAGGATAAAACCGATGAATTCCAGTCACGTCTTAAAGAGGGCGTGGTCACGCTTGACGATCTTCTGCCTGAAGCGTTTGCCGTCGTCCGTGAGGCCTCAGTACGAACCTTGGGGATGCGTCATTTTGATTCACAGATTATGGGTGGAATCGTTCTTCACGACGGCAAAATTGCCGAGATGAAAACTGGTGAGGGTAAAACCCTGGCCGCAACCCTGCCGGTCTACCTTAATGCGCTGGCTGGTAAAGGTGTGCATGTTGTCACCGTTAATGATTATCTGGCCCGGCGGGATGCGGCCTGGATGGGTACGATATATGAGTTTTTGGGGCTTTCGGTCGGGGTTATCCTGCATGAGCTTGATGATCAAGAACGTCAAAAAGCTTATGGTTCTGATATTACATACGGAACCAATAATGAGTTCGGTTTTGATTATCTTCGCGATAATATGAAATTTTCTCTTGAAGATTA
>JAYEMC010000212.1:0-3225 GCA_034717935.1 Pseudomonadota bacterium
CTGGAAAACCACAACATCTTGTCTATCGAAATTTTTACTTAGCCATCCTGTGACTTTTTGCACCCCACAGGAAGTGTCCTTGGGGGTGCGAGTTCATCGAGGTTATCTTTTTATAGGGGACTTTTTCCAAAATCTCCAGTTGTTTCTTTAAGGAGGATTTTTTGCCGGTTGTAACTTCATCTTCTTTTTTACCCATGACTGCGGCCGAGTGTTCGGCAAGGGGTTGGTCTGAGGTCGATATTGTTCTCGTTACTGGGGATGCTTATGTCGACCATCCCTCATTTGGGGTAGCTCTGATCGGTCGCTGGCTTGAAGCTCACGGTTTCCGGGTTGCTATTTTGGCCCAGCCCGACTACCGCCGGGGCGGCGAAGAGTTCAAACGTTTTGGTCGACCCCGCCTTTTTTTCGGGATTACGGCCGGTAATCTCGATTCAATTGTGGCTAACTATTCCGGTAATGGAAAAATTCGCGATAACGATCCTTTCTCTCCCGACGGTGATCCCTATTTCCCCGGGGAACGCAATAAAAGCAACCGCCGGCGTCCGGATCGGGCGACGATTGTTTATGCGAATCGGGCCCAGGCCGCCTGGCCGGGGGTGCCGATTGTGCTTGGCGGCCTTGAAGCATCACTCAGGCGCTTTATTCACTACGACTATCGTCAGGAGAAATTGCGCAACTCAATTCTGGCCGATGCCAAGGCCGATCTTCTGGTTTACGGTATGGGGGAGAGAGCTGTGTTGGAGATCGCCCGGCGTCTGGCCTGCGGCAAAAATCTTGAGGGGATTCCAGGAACTTGTGAATTTCTGCGACCGGCTGCCGGTCAATATCTGTTGGAAACCGGCAATTTTTCTTGTTTGCCGGGTTGGTCGGAGATTGAGGTCGACCGGAAAAAATTTATGTCGGCTGAATTGAAGATCGATGAACGGGCCCGTATGGGTGGGGAAAGTTCCGAGATTATACTTCAGGAACAAAAAAGCGGCTGGATTAAAGAAAATTGCCCGGCGGCCCCCCTGACTTCGGCCGAACTTGATCGGGTTTATGAACTTCCCTTTGTTCGGCGACCCCATCCGCTGACCGGCGGCGTACCCGCCTTTTCAATGATTCGTGATTCTCTGACGATTGTCCGGGGTTGTAGTGGTAATTGCTCCTTTTGTGCTTTGACCCGGCATCAGGGAACCCGGGTTGTTAGTCGCAGTCAAAATTCAATTGTTCGTGAAGTTAAAACCGTGGCCGGTCAACCCGATTTTTCCGGGACAATCAGTGATCTCGGCGGCCCGACCGCCAACCTCTATGCGACCCGCTGTAGTAAACCGACGGCATGCAAACGTTCAGATTGTCTCTATCCTTCCCTTTGTGTTCATTTGCAGATTGATGAAAAAGCTTTTATCTTGCTGCTTGATGCGGTTACAAAAATCAGCCGGGTCAAAAAAGTGCTGATCTCCTCCGGTTTGCGTTTAGGAATTTTGCGACGAACCCCAAAGCTGTTGGCGCGTCTCATTTCCCGGCATCTACCTGGAGTCATGAAAATCGCTCCGGAGCATAGTGAGTCCGAGATATTGCGCTTGATGCACAAAAATGATGGTCTTGAACTTAACGATTTTCTTAAAGAGTCCCGGCGGCTGGCGCAAAAGGCAAAAGTTAAAGTTGAGTTTACTCCCTATTTGATATCATCACACCCCGGCTGCACGGTTAAAGATATGCGGGAACTGGCGCAAACGATCTCGAAAAATGGTCTTAAAGCGCGCCAGTTTCAAGATTTTACACCAACTCCGGGGACTCTTTCAACCGCCATGTACGTGACCGCTCTTGATCGGGATACGCTTGTCCCGATCCATGTGCCCAAAGGTGTTGCCGAGCGCCGCCGACAACGCCGGGAACTGGAAAAAGTCAGCGGTCGCCCGCAGGTGGAAACCCGGCAATATAGTATTAAGCCTAAGTCTAAGCCTGGATCATTGGCTAGGAAATCTCGGGAAAGGGGGCAAAAGAGAGTTCGTCGTAAATTGTAAAAAAGCGGAACCACAAATGGACACAAATTAACACAAATAAAAGCAAACTATTTGGTTTTTGCTTGACCTGATTAGGTTCTATCTATCTTTTTTATCGGGATTTTTATCGTACAATTCCGGGTAAAGCTTTTCCGCGCAATCGGGGCAGATGCCGTGGCTGAATTCTGCTTCTGAATGATCCCGGATATATGATTCCAGCTGGTTCCAGTATCCTTTATCATCCCTTATCTTTTTGCATGAAGCGCAGATCGGCAAAAAACCACTTAGTTGCTTCACCTTTGATAAAGCGCTTTGCAACTCATCTTGAATTTTTTGTCGTTCACCAATCTCATTTTGGAGATTTTCATTAACTATTTCAAGTTCTGCGGTTCGCTGGGCAACTAATTCTTCAAGGTGTATCCTGTGTTCGTCAAGTTCCTGCTCTGCAAGTTTTCGTTTGGTTATATCATCAATAAGTACGATAATTGATTTTGATTCCTCATTAAAAACCGGAACCATTTTTATCAACAAATATTTATCATGGAGAATTATCGGCCTGTCTTCCCCGATTTCAATCGCTGAATTTGTTATTTTATTAAAGTGGTCAATAATGATATTTTTTTGTTTAGTCGCAAAATGGTCAAAAAAAGTGGTTGAAATTAACTTTTCCTCAGGTATCTTGAAAAAATCGATAGCCACTGAATTTACAGAAACTATCTTGGCCGAAGATGTTAGGGTGACAAATCCATCCGCCGTGTTTTGCAGGGTTATTTCGAAGTTTTTTTTGGATACCAGTAATTCTTTTGTAACTTGACGAACATGCACATGTTCAAGGCCGAATATCTGCTGAGAAAGTTCGGCTCTATTCCCACTTTCAGCATGATTAAAAACAGTCAGAATGTTTTTAATCATCTCTTGCGATGGTCCTTTAGCGATACAGGCATCAGCCCCAAAACTTATAAAATCGATCTTCTCCTCGGCGGCTATGGCTGAAAGGATAACCAGCAAAACATTGTCAAACTCCGGTTTTTTGCGAATTACCCGGCAAAGCTTGTCTCCGGTTATTTTTGGCATTACCAAATCTATGATCATGATGTTCGGTTTAAACTGATCCATGATTTCAATGGCAGCCAATCCATCTTCTGCGGTTTCCACCTCGTAATCTTCTTTTTGAAGCATGTGAGTTAGAAGAAGTAAGGTAACTGGGCAGTTATCGACGATCAGAATTTTTTTTCTCATA
>JAYEMC010000213.1:0-3220 GCA_034717935.1 Pseudomonadota bacterium
CCAGCCGTATAGCCATACCAATCCCAAATGCTCTAGAAGTCCCAACAACATTTCTGAAAAACGACTCTCACCATTGCGAGCCAGGGATTCGGCACAACTTGTGCCGTTTATCCGGCAGCTTTGATGGCGGCCGCCCTACTATATGAAATATCCAGGGTGATAACTACCTCCCGCACGCCATTGCCCATTTCCGCTTCACCATTAGCAACCGGATTGTCAAGATCGATCGTGCCTTGATACATCAGATAAATATTGCAGTGATCGGGATAAATTGACAACAGGTTGTTGTTAAAACCTCCTGGAAGGGGTGGGTTGAATAGCGTCATCTGTTTGGCTGGTTCGGTCACATATCCAATTTGTTTACTTCAAAGCGTCCTCAGCATCACTAAATCCCACATCAAAACATTGGTCGTCATCGCCAAAGACGTAATAGAGACGATTGTTTTGCACCATCAGGCCGAATTCGACCATTTCAAGTCCATCGATATCTTCGAGAAAATCTTCGAAATCGATGGAGGGGTGGAGGAATTTACCGGGATCGGCTCTGTAGCGATAGATTTTAGTCAGGTTTTGCCCCCGGCTTTTAGCCATGAAACGACCCTCTTTTTTTAAGGCCCGGCGCAGCCTGCGGGACCAGCCTCGATCATTTAATCCGCAAAATTGTAAGCTGTATTCAAAGCCTTCGTTAAGTTTTCTCTGCCAGTCGGCAACTACCTCATTGATGCCGATTTTTTCGCTGATTACCTTGGCGCAGTTGCGCATGGCGTTGATGACCGATGCCTTCTCATTCTCACCGGTACCGTAGACATCACGGCTGAAAGAGATAACGTCATGTGAAAGAATATTGAAAAAGCGCAGGGTCAGGCCGACTCGGGTTTTGTAATAGCGTCCATCATCAAGTTTGCGCAGGTCCTCCGGGTTGATGTCGAGAGCGCCATAAAGCAGATAATTGACCTCGCTGGAGTGGTGGACAAAACTCTTGAAAATTTCATTGGCCTGCTTCCCGGCAGTCATGCTTTTGAGCATCGCTTTCGGTGGCGGAGCGATGCGGAAGCCGCCTTGAGAAAAATACTCTTCGAGATGGTTGTTGATGCGGTCAATAAAGGTACTTCTATTTTTGGTTAAGCTTTTCGGCAGTGTCCGAAAGAGAATGCCGATATTAATTTGCGGGCGATCTAAACTTTGCAAAGTCGACTGGTGCTGCTGACTGATGATTGATTGCAGGGCCAATTTGTCGACGCTACAGAAAAAGACCGGTTGTACGGAGCCGTCGGCTTTAGCTTTTTTGTTGAGGACGCGGCGGAAAGTGACCAACTGATCAACCTGGGCATGGGCTGAAATCTTGGCTGATTGAGGGACTTTCTTGTTGCCCATCATCGTCAGGGCCCGATCCAGAGCCAGGTGCCGGGCTTTTTCTTCAGCCTTGAGCATATTCTCAGCGCTGACAACCAGGGCGTCGACCTTGATAATCTCCCCGGCTCGGGTGGTAGCCGGGGTCATGAGAAGAGAGATGATACAGAGCAGTGCGCTGAGATAAACAGTGATACGTTGCATAAAAATTCCTTGTTATTCTTGTAACTATTCAGCTAACCCGCAAATTCAGGGTACACAATCCCGATTTCCTACGGAGAATCGGGTTATGTCCCCAGAATTTGCTGAAATATGCCAATATATGATGGTTTTTCTACTTGAGCTGAATAGTTATTTATTCTTTAGCTAAAGTGCCTGTCTTAAATCCAGCCACAGCATTAATCAAATTGTTAAAATAGTAGAGATTGGAAGGTTTTCTGGTGGTTGTGAGCAGTTGTTGATAGCTATTGCTTATTGAGCGAATTACCGGGTCGGCGCGGTTGGCAAAAAAGATACCGATATCAAGCATGGTGTTGTAGGTGCGGAGATAGGTGTCACTTTCGCTTACGGCGCCATTTTCGACCAGACAACGAAGGCTCAATTTGACCAGGTTTCTCGGAGGCGGGATTTTGAGACAAAGCTTAGTTTGTCCTGAATCATCGTAGCCTGAAAGGCATTCGTCACTATAGGTTACATCTCCCTCTTTGGTTGCGGTGACCAGGGTGTGGACGTTTTCTGTTACTTTGCCGCTGAAACCAGGTAGAAAAACCACGGGTTTATGGTTTGCCATGGTTGCATTGAAGTAGTAACGAATAAAGGTTTTAAGCTGTTTGTCGGTGGTTGTATCGAGGTTGTCACCCTTGATTCTGATGCAGCCATCGCATAAAGGGGCGACGCCGAAGGTGTCGTCAAGTTTACCTAAGACTTGGCGCAAAACATCGCGTTGCTCGCCGGGAGGGCCGAAAAACTCTTGCCAGTCGGCCAGCATCTGTTTGGTAAAGCGATTGTTTGGATCATCTAGTCGTTGAGCAAATTTCTCTAAGGCAAGATCAAGCATTGCGGCGCTGTCGGATGGTTTACTCTCCTGATGCGTGATGAAAAATGGTCGGGAAGAGAGGAGGTTGCGACTTTTCAGATGAAAGAGATTGAGTGAACCGAAAATATAGGTGTTGTAGGTGTGAACCCGTTGTCCGTGGATCACACTTTCATCTGGAGAGAACGGGAGAACCTGCTCAATGGCAATGAAAAGGCCGTAAGTGGTGTCGAGATTTTCTAACTCCTGGGAATATTCGTCCTCATTGCCTTGCGGTAGGCCGACATAGCCGTAATAGTTCATCTCATCCCAGCGTAAGCGCTTCAGGGTTTTGATAATAATTCCGGATTGCCGATCTTCGTAGCGTTTTATATGTTTGCGATAGACTTTGCCTAACTCTTGCGAGAGATTATTGCTCTTGCCATCATCCTGAGAGACAAAAAAACCGCACCAACAGAAATTTGCGACAGCCGCCCGGGCTGGTTGACAGGTTAATGAAAGGATGACGGCCAAAGTGATAACAGCAAAAAAAATTAAATTAAACAACTTCCGAATACTGTCTTTCACCGGCATAACGGTTATGGAACTTTTGTACGAATTCATCATAATATGTTGATATCTCCGTATTTTAAATGGTGACATCCACCTATTTTAAACGGGGACAGCCACCGATTAAGATAGGTTAGTTTGTTATTTTGGCTTCGCCGGGCTTTAAGGGGGACACCCCTCAGAGCCGCAAGCGGCTTCGCCGCCGCCTGGAGTGGTTTCCCCATATCGAGTTAGAGTGAACTTCTTTATCGCGGTTTTAAACTTTGTGCCTGCTGTCTTTGTGTTTCA
>JAYEMC010000214.1:0-3219 GCA_034717935.1 Pseudomonadota bacterium
GTCCTTCAAGAAACCTGGGGGCAAGAATCTCCCAAGGGGAACTTATCTTTTTTCTGGATGGAGATGATCTCTTCAACAGAGAGCATATTTTTATATGCCTCCACCAAATGGTTAAAGATCCCAATCTTCATTTTGTCCAAACCGGCATCCGTATTGACGAAGCCATTTCACCCTACTGGAAAAATGCCATCGCGAACAGTGTCCCCTTCAACATTTGCGTCAGACGCTGGTGTCATGAGTGTATCGGCGGCTATCCGGAAGGTGAGGAATTTCTCGCACTACGCTGCGAGGATGCCTTTTACCGGGTTCTCTTAAGCAGGTATTTCATCGGTTTTAAGATTAAACGAGAAACTATGCAGCATTTTCGCTACCCTGGCAACGCCTTGGATCGACAGATGGAAAAGTTCTCAAAACCACCAACCAATGAGGCTCAGAATGAGGCTATGAGTGCGCAGGAACTTGAGGCCTTCCCGGCGATCCAGAAACTTTTGACCAGTAAAAATCTTGAGCTTAAGCAGCGCTTAACATCTTGGCTAAACCAGCTTGAACAATAAAGTGTGTCAAAAGCACCCATAAACATTCCACCGCGGGCCAACAAGCAAATGATTCAGTCCGACAATCTCATCAATAATCTTGAAAAAGCCCTTGCCTGCCATCAAGGCGGAGACCTGGAGGTTGCGGCAACCCTCTACCATGAAGTCCTAAAATACTACCCCAACCACCCCGAAGCCTTACACCTACTCGGGGTCATTGCCCACCAGAAAGGCGAATACAAAAAAGCCGCAAACCTGATCCGGCAGGCGTTAAAGTACAACCCGACTGCAGCTCCATACTACTACAATCTAGGCGAGGCCCTATATGGGCAAAGTGATTTTGCCGAAGCGGCAAAATCGTACGCCGAATGCGTCAAACTACAACCGGAAACTGCCGCCGCCTGGAATCGACTGGGCCTGATCGAACAGAATCACAATTTCGACCTTGAAGCTGCAGACCATTCCTACACCAACGCCCTGAAACAGAAACCTGACTTCCCGCAAGCCCTGAACAACTATGGCCTTCTTAAATTCAGTCAGCAAAAATACCGCACTGCAGAAAGATTATTCAGGAAAGCCCTAGCCCATCAACCTGATTACGTGGAGGCAACTCACAATCTAGCCATTACCCTGCAACAATTGGGGAAAGTCGATGAGGCAGCTGAATACTTCAAAGAAACCCTGAGACTCAACCCAACACTCCCAGGAGCACAGCATCAATATACCAAACTCTTACAAGATAGCTGTTCATGGTTTGAATTACAAGTAGCTCTTTACCTTCTCGAAAAAAGAACTACTACTGAGCTGCTAAATAACCAGATAACCGAAGAAGCACCGTTCATGCACCTGAGCTACAGCTCTGATATGAAACGAAACCGAATGGTCGCGAAAAGTAAATGTCAAGAGTTGACAATGACAGCAGAATCTAAACTACGTTAAAAGGCACAAAAAATAGTATATAATCTAATGAATCAAAACCGACAAACAACAACCACAACCGGTTGGTTCGAAAAAGGCTTAGCCGCTCAGGATTCCGGCCAGGCAGAGATCGCGATAGAGGCTTACCTGAAAGCAATAAAATCCGATCCCCGAGATTTTGCCGCAACCTATAATCTCGCAACTCTCTATCACGACCTTAACCAGTTAGAACCGGCCCGACAAGCCTATATCAAAGCAATCAAACTGAACCCTACTCTGACTCCGGCATTTAAAGGGCTGGGTGACCTCCTCTTTGCACTCAAAGATATCGAGCCGGCACTTTCACTCTATAAACAGGCGCTAAAAATCGATCCCAGGCTTGCCGCAGTCTGGCACAATATCGGCCACATCGAACAACACCGCAGCAACCTTTCCGAGGCTTTGAGCGCCTATCGCAAAGCGATTGAACTACAACCGGACTATAAGAGCGCTTTGGACAGCCTGACCAAACTATCCCTAAAAATCGGTGCAACACAAGAAATCGTCTCCTTTTTAAACGATCTTGACAACAATTTCCCGCAAAACCATTATCTGAAAACGGCGCTGGCAGAAATTTTCTATAATCTTCATGAACCGGAAAAATCCTTACACCATATTCATGCCGCTCTGAACGTTGAAAAACAGAACGGGGAGGCATTCAACCTCATCGGCTTGATACTTATGCAGCGCGGCGAAGTAAACGCTGCTCGCTTTAATTTCAAAAAGGCTTGCGATTTAGCGCCTAATTCATTGAAAATCAACAGCAACCTGCTCTATTCATGCCTCACCGATCCAGCGACCACCCCTAAAGAGTATCTTAAAGAGACCCAGATGTGGTGGCGCAGACACGGCGCTCCTATGGCCGCGAAAACAGTTTTCAACCACAAGTGTCCGCTCACAGACAACAGGCCCATCCGTCTGGGCTTTATCTCTGCCGATTTTCAATACCATTCGGTCAGCTTCTTTTTTCTGCCCCTAATTCGAGAACTCGACAATATACCAGACAAGAGATTCACCATCTACTGCTATTCGGACAGTTTGACTGAGGATGAATATACCAACAGAATCAAAGAACATAGCGACTATTGGTATTCAATCTACGGCCTGGATGATGGGGTTGTCGCCGAAGTAATCGTAACCGACAAAATCGACATCCTGGTTGAACTCTCCGGTCACACCTCGAACAATCGCTTGGCGGTTATCGCCCGGCAAGCAGCCCCGGTCCAGTTCTCATGGCTCGGCTATCCTGCAAGCACCGGAATAGAAAACAATACCTACCGTCTCAGCGACAATATCTGCGATCCAGAAGAATTTCAAGCGCATTACAGTGAAACCTTAACATACATAAAGCCCCCTTTTCTCAACTACGCTCCACCACCGGAAACGGAAAACCTGATCATCTCCCAAAAAAACGCTCCTGACGGCAAAGTGGTATTCGCATCATTTAACAATGCGGCCAAGATCAACCATAAGGTTATCGAGCTATGGGCAATAATCCTCCAGCGTCTGCCGGGTGCAACTCTGTTTTTCAAAACCAGAACCTTAAAAAGTGAAGCCGCCGCCGATTTTTGTAAAAAGAGATTCACTGAACAAGGCATCGCCCCTGAAAAAATAGTTATCGACAGCAACAATTACCCGACAGTTGAACATTTCGAATCATATAACCGAGTCGACATTGCCCTGGATCCTTTCCCTTACAACGGTACGACCACAACCTGCGATGCCCTTT
>JAYEMC010000215.1:0-3218 GCA_034717935.1 Pseudomonadota bacterium
GTTGACCTTCTTTGATCTGAACCCTTTGACAAACCGGTAATGGAGCGGGGACGGAACCATTTCAATGAAACTGTTATAGGGGTACTCGCCAATCATGCGCGAGCGAAAAGGGATGTCGAAATGTCGTTTGAAGTAGATGCGGGCTGCTATCTCGATGAGTACAGCGATTCCGATAAACGATACCAAGAATCCGAAAATTGTTGTCATCTTTAATTCCTTTTTTTAGCAAACCATTGAGGTTCGGCACTCTTGTAAAAGTCTGCGCATGAGGAGAAAACTGACTATGCCGGAGATTGTCAAAGAGACGGGAAGGCTTATATAGATGCCGTGGCCGCCCCAAAATTGTGAAAAAAACAGAGCTAGCGGAACCCTTAAAACTAAAAAGCGCAGACAGTTGATAAAGAGCGAATATTTAGGTTGTTTGAGGCCTTGCGACAGGCTTGTCATCACCAGCTCAAAGGGAGTAAAGAGATAACCCAGGCCAATGATTCTGAGCGTGAAGGTGGCCAGTTTGAAAACCTCCGGTGAGGGTTTGAAAATGTGCATTATGGCATCGGCTTGAAACCAGAAAATGGTAATTGTCGGGATGATGATAACGTAACAGCCGAGCAGCGCCGCCCGGCAGCCCTCTTTGATTCGATCGAAACGTTTAAGGCCGAGATTAAAGCCGATAAAAGGAACCAACGCGCAGGAGAGACCGTAAAGTGGTAGAATTGCCATCTGCTCAATACGGGTGCACAAATTCCAGGCTCCGACATAAGCCGGGCCGAAGTCTGCGAGAAGATAATTGAGCAGGGCGACTGAAACCGGGATGACCAGCATTGAAACAGCGACCGGAGCCCCCAATGTGGCGATTTGGGGCCAGTTCTTAAAGTGTTTCCGGGAAAATTTCAGGCCGGGGCGGTCGAGCCCCCGATTTTTTAGGGCTCGCCACATAATAGCACTTGATAAGAGCCAACCCAGGAGTGAAGCCAGTGAAGCTCCTTCGACCCCCAGACCGCAGCTGAAAATAAAGAGCGGCTCAAGAACCATATTGAGAAGATTGCCGGCGATCATCGCCAACATCGGGGTTTTGGTGTCACCATAGCTGAAAAAGATGGCTTCACTAAGCATCGCAAAGCCGATGCAGGGAAAACTTAAGGCCAGCCATCGGGTATAGCTGCCGGTTTCGCTTAAGAGTTGGGGATGGTTGTCAAAGAGCGCAAAAAGCGGCCGACTGAAGGTCGGAAAGACCAATAGTAGTAAAGCGCTGATCGAAAGAAAGGCGAGCGGGTAGGCCGCCTGGGCGACGATCTCGGCTTGTTTGTGATCGCCGCTGCCTCGGGCATGACTCATTATTGCCAAGGCCCCGACGGATACCCCTTTACTTAAAGCCATGGCGATAAAGAACA
This sequence comes from Pseudomonadota bacterium, assembly GCA_034717935.1. Lineage (GTDB taxonomy): Bacteria > Desulfobacterota > Anaeroferrophillalia > Anaeroferrophillales > Tharpellaceae > Tharpella. The sequence continues at coordinate 1,392 of JAYEMC010000215.1, forward strand.
ACGGCACGGCCAGCGACATGGCGGCCAAAGGAATGGTTCCGAGTTTGGCCACAAAAATCGTATCGACCAGGGCATAGAGGGTCGAAAAAAACATTGAGACCATGGCCGGCGCACCGAGGCGCAAAAGAACTGTGAAGGCTCGCCCCTCACCCATGTTTATGCGGTTATCTGTCATTTTTCAATATGATCGTTGTTTAATAAGTTCGGTTAAGGCTTGGGCAAAGGCGGTCATCGCTTGACTTGAGCCGATGCTGACGCGGATCCAGTTGGGGAAGCGAAAGCCGGTCATGCTCCGGATCATGACTCCTTTTGCCATCAGTTTACGATAGGCCAGGGTGTCGCTCATCGGCAGCTGAATCATAACGAAACAGCCTTCGCCGGATTGGTATTTCAGGTTTAATTTTTCGAGCAAGGGCAGGAGTCGGGCCTTCTCCCGTCTGATGTGGTCGCGGGTGCGAATGATGTGTTGATCATCGTTTAAGGCTTTAAGGGCAGCCCTTTGGGCCAGGGTGTTGACCGAGTAGACGACGCAGGTGCGGCGGATGATATTGACCACTTCCAAAGAACCGGCCAGATAACCGATGCGAAGCCCGGCCAAAGCGTACATTTTGGAGAACGTGCGAAAGACGACCAGGTTGGGATAACGGTGCAGGAGCTCCATAGCGTCGGGGAAATCATCTTTTTCGACAAATTCACAATAGGCTTCGTCGATGACGACGATTTGACGGCCGTCAATTCGTTCCATAAAATTGATCAGTTGTTCCCGGTTCCAGTAGGTTCCGGTCGGGTTGTTGGGGTTGCAGATAAAAATAATCTTGGTGCGTTTATCGATTGCTTCAAGCATGCCTTCGGCAGCGAAAGCGAAATTTTGCAAAGGGATCAGGCGGGCGGCAAAGCCGGAGAATTCGGCTATCCATTCGTAGACGGCAAAGGTTTTGTCGGCGGTGACGATGTTGTCGCCCTCTTGACAGAAGGCTTTGATGACGAAAGCGATCACCTCGTTGGCACCGTTGCCGACCAGAAACTGGTCGGGATCCAGGCCGAATTTATCAGCCAGGGCCTGACGTAGATGGTAAGCGTCGCCGCTGGGATAGATCGCCGCTTTTTGAGCGGCAAAATGTTCCAGGACAGCCTTGGCCGCCGGTGGCGGGCCGAGCGGATTTTCGTTGTTGTTGAGGCGGTAGAGGGGGTCGCAGTCGAAGAGTTTTTTTAACTCATCATCGGGCTTGCTCGGAATATAGGCTTCGAAATGTTTAATATATTCCGGAACCAGATGTTCTAAAGGGACGGCGGTTGGGCTCATGGTTGAGGCTCAGTTTTTTTTGGCCCGGTTTTCTGCAAGATCAGAAGATCGCCCTTGCCGCCGTGGGGCAGCAGCAGGCGCGGGGTGAAACCGTTTTTTCGCAGGGCCGGGCCAAAGGCGGACTGCCGGCTTTGGCCGAGGTCAATGATAAAAAATATATTATCAATCCCCAATCTGTTGGCTGATTGATGCATGATTGCATCACAAGTAATTAATTTTGCGTCATATCCCCAACTACAGGCAATGTGTAAAGCATCTAAAGTTCTAAGGGCAGTTTTCCTTGCAGACAGCCATTTTTCAGCTTGCCTAAAATATTCAGGCATTACCCGGCGAGTCTCAAAGAGTCCTGAATTAACATCCTTATTAAAAATATTTTCTACCAAAACGGCTTGAACTTTATTGAATTCCCCAGTTCTTATCCAACGGGCAATGGCAGAAACAAATTCAACCTTTGTAAGATCACTTATCAGGATGGGTGGGTCCAGGGATATCAACAAATCCTGAATAGGTCGGCTCATGGGTTC
>JAYEMC010000216.1:0-3213 GCA_034717935.1 Pseudomonadota bacterium
AAGGCGATACCCAGCATGAATCATCTGTTCAAGACCTGCTTCTTCAAGTCCTAATTCTTGTAAGAACTCCAGTTTCTCCTCATTGTCCAGCTCTGCAATTTCTGACTCAATTTTACCACAGATAACAGGGTTATCTCCTTCGCTGACTGGCAGTTGATCAAGTTAAAATTATTATACCTTAATCTTATAGCACAAGAGGGACAGGAGAAAAAGAATTAAAAGGGGGGGCATTCTTCATCAGGTTGAGGACATTGAGTATCTCATCCCCACCCCGGCAATCCTTTCGCCACAAGCAGGGCAACAGCCTTTGCCATCCACGTGATTGCTGCTGACTCCAAAACCACTGCGTCGAATCAATAATTTTCCGCAGGCAGGACAACAGGTATCTGTCTCCACGGCCAGATTGCCTTGGTAGACATACTTCAGTCCCGCTTTTCGGCCAATCTCTACTGCTTGCCGGATTGTTGCTGGAGAGGTTGGTGGAGTTTGAGATAATTTGTACTGGGGATAAAATCGGCTGACATGCCAGGGGGTTTCGGTTCCCAATTCTGTGGCAATAAATTCGGCAATTTCCTGTAATTCCTGCGGATCGTCAATGACTCCGGGAATCACCAGCGTGGTCACTTCAAGCCAGATTCCATAATCATGGATTTTTTTCAGATTATCCAGTACCGGCTGCAATCGCCCCCCGGTATATTTACGGTAAGTCGCATCGCGAAAAGTTTTCAGATCAATATTCGCCGCGTCCAGCCAGGGATGAAACAGTTCCAGCATCTCTGACGACATGTAGCCATTGCTGACATAAACATTAGCAATCGCCGCCTCGTGTGCCAACTGGGCGGTAGCATAGCTGTATTCAAAGAAGATAGTCGGTTCGGTGTAAGTATAGGCAATTGAACGGCAGGCAGATTTTTTGGCCGCAGAAACAATCTCTTCTGGTGACAGTTCATGACCGGCAATAAAGTGTTTTTCCCTTGGCATCTGGGATATCTCCCAGTTCTGGCACCAGTCACAGTGAAAATTACAACCGGGAGTTCCGACTGAAAACGCACGGCTTCCAGGATAAAAGTGGTATAGCGGTTTTTTCTCAATCGGATCAACATTCTGCGTGATCGTCCGGCCATAAACCAGAGAATAAAGGGTTCCGTCCCGATTTTCCCGCACTTGGCAAATCCCTTTTTTGCCATTGGCGATAACACAATAATGGGTACAGAGCTGGCAGCGAACCCGATTTTCATCTAATTTTTGATAGAGCAATGCTTCTTTCATAGGAGTCCTCTACTTCAAAAGTTAAAAGCTTTAGTTTCAGGATTTATCAACTCGTCAAAATAAAGTTGTGGTTATAACCATGAAATTAACGGTGCCCTATCGCCTTTCTATTTTATTTATGGCATCCTGAAGAAAGTCTAAACCATTGAAACTTTTTGTAAAAGTTCCGGTTTTTGTTGTGAAATGCGCAAGGAAATTGAGAGGTTACTTTTCAAGCCTTTGAATTCCTCAGGGGCAATATAGAATGTCCCCTTCTGCTCTCCAATGTCCCAGCGACATAGCTCAATCCATGGAACGCTGCATTCTGTTCCGATTCTCTCTCATGCCGTTCAAAATTGGTCCGGCTACTGAATCGGGAAAGCTTCCAGGCAATTTACCAGTTACATGCTCGATGACATCATCCATATGTTCCAATACCCTGCTGATGACATGATCCATTTCATCAGCAGGGTACCTGCACTTTTTAGCGGTAGCAAGCCAGTGTCGGTAAAGAATCGGAGTAACATTGTAATGTTTATTCTTGCTATTCATGGACATAGCCATTTTTAATCTATGGATATCAAGTTGCCCCTTGGCGATCATCGGATGAGCCGACAGGACATCATAGGCAGGGGTAAGTTGGAAATTGCCCCCTTGTAACATAAAAATACTAAAGTTTTTTGCATGACCATCTATGGCAAATAATAGCCAATACAAAAGGTTTAGAGTCATGAAAGTGCGCCGATCAACTCTACTCTTTAACGAGCCTACCAACAGATCCATGACATGAGTGATTCCCGGCCCACCATCGCTTTCGTATTTTAGAGTCGGTGGGATGTTTAAAGCCTGGCACATATCTTCTTGTGGCAAGCGTATCAACCAGGTGTCATCTTTGGCCCAGCGGCGGTCAAATCGTTCAACAATCAGAGTTTTTTCCCCGTCGAAAACGCCAATTTCGGTGTGGGCGACTGGCAGCCCATAGGCTTTTAGGATGAGATGGCAAAGCCATTCGTTTTCAACACTGTCGGACAAATCTATGCCGCTGTGCTCGATTTGACCGATAGGAAGTTTTAAAATATGACTTGTCGGTGTGGTTCCTTGAGGAAGATGCCATAGATTATCACGTTTTAGCAGGGCGGTTTTTTCCTGAGCTCCGGCAATGGAAATCCGAAAATCTCCATCGGGTCGCATGCCCAGCGGCATAGTTTGGTAATTCCTTAGATTGTCAGCAATTTCGGCATCCGTCAGAGGACGGGACGAGATAGTCCTGACATCGGCGATATCTTCTTCGGGTGAGAGTTGCAGCGCCCCGACACAATCCCTGCCGATATGCCAGAGCAGCTCAAAAGCTCTACTGGATGTCGCCCCAAAGCGTGTTTGAATACGGTTGCGAATCGGCTGGCTATCCGGGAGCAAATTGTCGAAAAAATTCTCAATCCGCTCTCCAGAATAGACCGTTTCTCCTAAAGGGATGGACAAGGAGATGGAGCGACCTTTTTCAGATTCAAGCCATGTTTTGCTGTAGGCAAATTCCAGATTACCGGTTGAAGAGCTTTTTAAAGTACCGACCGACTCGCCATTCATTGACACAAACAGAGTTGCCGAACGTTTTTTACGCCCCACCTACCAATCCTCCTCGTTGTTTTTGCATGGTGATATTTTTTTGGGCTGTAGCACTAATTCAAGCTCAAGAGCAGAAAAAATTCGCAGCAAAGTATCTAGTCGGGTCCCCGGTTTCCCTTGTTCGACCTTGGAAATAGTAGTCTGATCGATACCGAGAGATCTTCCCAGTTCTGTTTGGTTTAACCCTTTTTTCTTTCTCTCTTCCCGAAGAGCAAAACCGAGAGATTCTGGAGAAATAATTTTTGCCATAACCATCTCCGCATAACAAGATTATGTATATGGCCACTAAGCCATAAAATAAAAATATTGTCAATACGCCATATTTTGTGTAAAACGATCTTA
>JAYEMC010000217.1:0-3203 GCA_034717935.1 Pseudomonadota bacterium
ATTGGTACGGTTAGTCAGGTCACTGCGGAAATAACTGCCTCCGGTGGCGAAGTTAAGCAGAGTGCGGATGATTTGGCGGTTCTGGCTGGTCGCCTGCAGGAACTGGTTGGTAATTTTAAATTGTAATCAAAATTATAAGGTAGTTTCCCCGACGCATAAAAAAGCCGACAACCTTAAGGTTGTCGGCTTTTTTATGCGTCCAAAAAGATTCATTATTTTGTGACAGCGTTTTACTTCATCGGCGATATTTTGCACATAATATACAATATTTGCTAAATCACGGTTATTGTTAATGATTCCAATGAAGTGTAATTGTTAAATATTTTATGTCTGAATAGGAGATAAAAAAATCTTGACTTTGTATTTTTAATGGATTATGTCTTTGTCGCTTTTTCGCGGGAGTTGTTTTAAAACGGCTTTGAATGAGGAGGCGTACGGTCTTGTTTTCCGGTTTAGGTTTGGTTTAAATTGGGCCATCTCAACTAAGATCCAGGGGGTTTGTTAATGCCTGCTCCGCACGTACTTGATTTTGTCTATATTATCGTGGTTCTGGCCGGTGGTATTATCGCTGGGGTCGCGCCTTTCGTTATTTCCGATATCTTTCGTCCCCGTACTGTTAACAAGAAGACCTTGCTCACTTACGAGTGCGGCATGGATCCTTATGGTTCGGCCTGGGACATCCGCTTTGGGGCGGCCTATTACCTCTATGCCCTGATTTTTCTTGCTTTCGATGTTGATATTCTCTATCTCTTCCCGGTTGCCGCCGCCTACGATCGTGTATCCGGACTGCATGGAGTGTTGGCACTGTTTATTTTTGTTGGAATTTTGACCTTGGCAATCGCATATGTGTGGGTTAAAGGAGTTTTTACGTGGGCGATCAAGAGAGAGGTAAGCTAAACGTTCACTCATACTCGGCCGAGCTTCAGGCGCGGCTTGAGAATGGGGCGCCGGGTGATCTTGTAGTTCATGATCCGGGGCCGCTGTATAAGCACAAGCTGGCCGATGATATTTTTAATTTGTGTCGGGCTAATTCGCTCTGGCCGATGACCTTCGGTCTGGCTTGTTGTGCTATTGAGATGATGAGTCTGGGTATGGCCCGGTTTGACATCTCGCGTTTCGGCTCTGAAGTTTTTCGGCCCTCACCGCGCCAGAGTGACCTGATGATTGTCGCCGGTACCGTTAATAAGAAGATGGCTTCGGCGGTGATGACCCTTTACGATCAGATGCCTCATCCAAAATGGGTGATCGCCATGGGTAACTGTGCGATTTCCGGCGGCCCTTTTGCGGTCGAAGAGAACTATAATGTGATCGAAGGGGTCGATAAGTTGATTCCGGTTGATGTCTATGTACCCGGCTGCCCGCCGCGTCCCGAAGGTCTGCTTGAGGGGATTTTGAAACTTCAGGAGAAGATTGCCGGGGTTCGCCATCCGTTCCCCCAGAGGAAGATATCCGATGCACCCAGCTACTGAGAAACTTATCAGATCCTTGCAAGAGTTGCCGATTTCGGTCGATGCATGCGACTATGAAGAGCGTGGCTACCATTTCGAGATTGATCTGCAAGCGGACAAACTGCGCAGTTTGGCCGAATGTATGCTCGACCAAGAGATGTTTCTGGTCTTTGTCGGCGGCCTCCATGTTAAACCGGCGATCGAGATTGTTTATGAGTTTGCCAATTTTGAACGGGCCTGTCGTTTCGTTGTCCGGGTGCAGGTTAAAGCCGATAACACGATTCCGACAATTTCCGATATCTATCAGGGGGCCAATTGGCACGAGCGCGAAACCAGAGATTTTTACGGTGTCATTTTTACCGACCATCCCAATCTTGTCCCTCTGATACTGGCGGAAGAGGATGTCGATCTGAAGCCTCTGCTTAAAAAAGAGGAGGATCTCAAAGAGTCGTCGGCGGTTCGCTGGGCGCCTCAGGTAGAGGAAAAACCTGAAGCAGAGAAGGCGGAACAGGGCTGATGGGAAATTTAGCTGAAAATAACATTGTCCATGCCGACCTTGAGCCGGCTACCAATATTCCTAACGATAATCACTACTATCTCAATATGGGGCCGCAGCATCCGAGTACGCACGGAGTATTGCGGGTTCTTCTGGAGATGGATGGCGAGTATATCGTCAAAGCCCAACCTGTTTTAGGTTATGGTCACCGCATGCAGGAGAAGATGGGTGAGCATAAAAACTGGATGGCTTTTATGCCCAATACCGGGCGCATGGATTATGCGGCCGCCCTGCAATATAATCACGGTTATGTCGGTCTCTATGAGCGTCTTTGCCAGATTGAAGTTCCGACCCGGGCCGAATATATTCGGGTTATTACGTCGGAACTTAACCGGATTGTCAGCCACCATCTCTGGATTGGCGCAATGTTGCTCGATATGGGGGCCTTTACGCCAATTCTTTATACCTTTGACGATCGTGAACAGGTGCTCGATATCCTCGAAGATGTCACCGGTTCCCGCTTGACTTACTGCTACTTCAGAGTCGGCGGGGTCTGCAAGGATATTGATGACAAGTTTGTCGAAAAAACCCGGGCTTTTATCAAGCGTCAGCGGGAGCGTTTCGACATCTATAACAAACTCGTGACCGGTAATATTATCTTTATCAAACGAACTGAAGGGGTTGGCATTATCAGCCCGGATATGGCTCGGCGTTACGGGGTTACCGGGCCGGTTTTAAGGGGTTCCGGAATTGCTTATGATGTGCGGAAAAACGAACCTTATTCAGTCTATCCTAATTTCGATTTCGATGTTCCGATTGGTGCTAACGGCGACTCCTATGATCGCTATCTGGTACGTTTGGAGGAGATTGAGCAGAGTTTAAGGATTATTGAACAGGCTCTGGATCAGCTGCCGGATGGGCCTTTTTTGGCCAAAATTCCAAAAAAATTGAAAATGCCGGCCGGCGACTGCAGTTATGCGGTTGAGGCGGCCCGGGGTGAGTTGACCTATTATATGGTTAGCGGTGGCGGCGATGTTCCTTATCGTCTAAAAATTCGGGTGCCCTCATATTCAAACCTGAGTGTTTTGCAGGAACTATGTCAGGGTATGCTCTTATCCGACCTGGTTGCGGCCATGGGTAGTATGGATCTAGTTATCCCCGAGATCGATAGATAGATGGCGTCGTAAAAAGTCCGATATCCTGCGTTGTTGTGGTTTCCCAGAGACTCGATATGTATGGTCTCGCGCCTGGAAAACCAC
>JAYEMC010000218.1:0-3183 GCA_034717935.1 Pseudomonadota bacterium
TAAAAAAACTGTAAAAAAAACCGACAGAATACTAAAACGCAGCCATCGACATAATTCCACGACAAAAAAATAATGCAAAAATCATCGGTACAATGACGTGTAGTTTTGACAACCTAAAACTGACCAACTCTGATCACGTAAAATTGACCACCCTCAAGGGTTAAAAGTCGACCTTATTTGAGAGGTTTTTGTTGCGTTTATTGTTTCAGTACGCTAGTTCAAAACTACGGACTTTAAGCCCAAGACTTTTAGTTGCTACTCTCTTTTCCCTTCTCCCTTGGGGAGAAAGTGCCCGTCAGGGCGGATGAGGGGGCAGTGACCGCCAAGGTATCCCCTCACCCGACGCTAAAGCGCCACCCTCTCCCCGTGGGAGAGGGGATGATTTTGATCTCTAATGACATTCAGTCCCATTAGAACCTATGCACTTTCAGTGCATAGTGGTTCAGTTTTAACCCCTTGATTCTGCACTGGTTTAATCAGCGTGCATCCGCCTTGATCAGCGTTCACAATATGGGTAGGGTCAAGTCGTGAAATGTATGGCACCCCATCATTTTAAAACACCAAGTTATTGACGGAGGACATAATAAAGACTATATATAGTCTTGTGCTTGGATCCGTGAGTAAACGGTGGATGAAGAATATAAGTGCTTGGATTGAATAAGCGATTCAAAAAAATCTTAGTTTTACCTATAGGTTCAGCAGCGATTTTTTGGACGCTTAGGCAATTCAATGACGTACGCTTCGCCGCAGGGTACTCACGGATTCAGGTTGTAAATCTCTGGAGGTTAAATATGAAATTGTCGAATCAAATCAAACCAATCAGTTACCTTAAAGCCCATGCCGCTGAAATTATTCGTAATATGAGGGTTGAGCAGTCTCCTTTGATTATTACCCAGAATGGCGAAGCAAAGGCGATTCTTCAGGATATACAGAGTTATGAACAGATGCAGGATACAATGGCTATGCTTAAGATACTTGCGCTAGGTTGTCGCCAGATCGAAGCAGGGAAAATTCAACCCGCTAATGAGGTATTTAAAAAACTTAAGAAAATGCGTAACCCAGATTGATGAATTATTCCATTTTCTTGACCGATGATGCCGTTCGTGATTTGGATGAATTGTTTGATTATATCATTCTTAATGATATTGAGGGGAAGGGTGAGTATGTCATTGAACAATTAGAAAAGGCGATAGATGGTCTGTCCAAAAATCCAGATCGCGGTGTTTACCCTAAAGAACTGTCTGATATTGGGATTCGAGAGTATCGTGAAATTTTCTTCAAGCCTTATCGTATTGTTTATCGTGTCATTTCAGCTGCCGTTTATGTTGTTCTGATCGCTGATGGACGTCGTGACATGCAAACCTTGTTGCAGCGTAGAGTGATTCAGTAACAAAGCATTCCTTTGTACCAATTCATTATTTTCACAATCGTCAACAATAAAGTTAGTGCAAAAGCTTTTACCACTGAGAACACTGAGAGAATCAAGAACCATAGATCTAATCTTCTCTCATGCCTTTCTCATTTTTCTCAGTGGTGAAAATGTTTTAAGTCTAAGCAAGGAGCAAAGGCTTTTACTGAATGTCAGAGAAATACTAAATTATGTTGCCCATATTGACGAGGGTGGGTCATAAGTGATACACACATTCATCGGAGGTAGAAAATTATGCCAACAAAAAATCCCAGAATTAATGTCGTCGTTGAAACACCTCTACATAACACCCTGCAGGATATCTCTGAAGAGCAGGGCATCTCTTTGTCTATGCTTATGCGTGACCTTGTTAAAGAGGCGCTCGATTTACGCGAGGATCGTGCCCTAGCGGATTTTGCCGAGGAACGGGAAAGTGCCTTTGATCGCGGTGACGCGTTGTCTCATGATGATACTTGGGGATAACTGAGGTGTCTTTTGTTGTTCTTTATCACCCTGATGTCAAATCAGTCGATATCCCCCAACTGAATGCAGATATTCGACTGCGAATAAAGCGGGCGATCGAAAATCGCCTAATGCAAGCACCACAAGAGTATGGCGAACCACTACGCAAGACCCTTAAAGGCTATTGGAAAATACGCGTAGGCGATTACCGTATCGCTTTCAGGATTGACGGTGAGAGCATTCTCGTTCTGGGTATTTGCCATCGGAAAAAGGTTTATCCTCTCATGGAAAAGCGATATTGAGCTAAGGGGGGACTTTACTTTACTATTCCAAACAAAAAAATACCCCCACCGACTGGTCTGCGAGCCAGCCTTTGGAATCAAGCCAAAGGTTTATCGTCCACAAAAAGCACGGAATAGGAAGATGTTGATGAAGAGCAAATATTTTACTACAGGCCGGGTTCACCGGGAATTGCTGTCGCTTACGCCGCCAGAATCTCTTTAAAAATTTCCGGACGTTTGATGGCAATAGTGATCAAAGATTTTGCGGAACCGGAGGGCTGGCGACGGCTCTGTTCCCATTCCTGAAGAGTGCGCAGCGATACGCCGAGGAGTTTGGCAAATTCAGCCTGAGAAAGATCAAGCTTGTGTCGAGCCTCCGTGATCGGGGAAATTTCAACCGCAGATACGCGGTCTACTTTCCCGGTCTTGATATCCTGAATGGCCTGCAACAGTTCCTCCCCGACATTGCGACTAGCATCACGTTTGAGCAGTTCTTTGTCAGTTAACGTCATGATCGATCTCCTCTTTCAGGGCCTTGAAAATATGTCCGGGGATAGTGTCAACGGCGCTTTTCGCGTAGATAACCAGAAGCCAAATCTCGCCGGACTGCAAGCGCGCAAAGTACATGATTCTGACCCCTCCACTTTTGCCCGCACCATTCCGTTTCCAGCGAACCTTACGAGCCCTTCCAGCCCCCTTCACAACATCCCCGGCATCTGGAGATGCGGTTAAAAATGTCTGAAAAGCCGCATACTCTTCATCGCTCAGATAATCATGGATCTGTCGAGTAAAGAGCGAAGATTCGATAAAGTGTAATCATGACACCACCATACGTCATTGACGTATTCTGTCAAGGAGTAAAACTGACTTTTAGCGGTTCTGGAAGAGATGGCCCGCCCGCTTGTGGCGCACGTTGAAGAAATAACAAAGTGGGTGTCTTTTTATTACTTTTATTGTTTATTGACTCTTTTATTGACTCTTTTATTGACTCTTTTATTGACTCTTTTATTGACTCTTTTATTGACTCTTTTA
>JAYEMC010000219.1:0-3183 GCA_034717935.1 Pseudomonadota bacterium
AAGATCGGAATTGTAATCAGCAAAAGCCCCAGGGCATCCATAATCGCGCCGCCGATTATAAAGACAAAAATCATCAGCCAGAGGATAACAAAGTTCGGAACCTGGAGTGCGATCGCCCATTCGGCAATCGCATAGGGTAGCCGGGTAATCGCTAAGAAGCGACCGAAGATCACCGCCCCAGCGATGATCATCACAATAAAACAGGAGACCCTCAAGGTATCTTCAACCGCCTTGACAAACCCTCCCCGGCTTAAGGTTCGGCGAATGAGGCTGATCAGCAAAGCGAAGAATGAGCCCACGGCGCCGGCTTCACTTGGTGTAAAGAAACCGATAAAAAGCCCGCCCATAACCAGGCTGAAAAGAACCAGCATCTCTCCGGCACCTTTGAGCGAAATAATCTTTTCCCGTAAAGTTGTTTTTGGGCCGGCTGGCCCCCAATCCTTATGTCGCTGACAGATAACGTAAATCGTCAGCATCATCAGGCCCGCGAGGATGAAACCGGGAATAATACTGCCGAAAAAGAGCTTGCCGATCGATTGCCCGGTATAGATTCCGTAAACTACTAAAACGATACTCGGCGGGATCACCACCCCGAGGGTAGAACCGGCAGCGATTGAACCGGTAATCAGGATCGGATGATATTTGAAACGTTTCATTTCCGGCAGGGCGACCGAGGTCATGGTCGCAGCTGTAGCCGTATTGGAACCGCTGATGGCGGCAAAACCGGCGCAAGCCATAACCGTCGCCATCGCCAAGCCGCCTCGGGTTGCACCGAGCCACTTGTAGGCCGCATTATAGAGTTTGGTGTTAACGTCCGAATAGAAACAGATCATCCCCATAAAGATAAAGAGCGGAATTATGGTCAGACCATACGACGAAAAGGTCGTCCACAGCTCGGTTCCGACCATCATCATGGCCGCATTGAACGAGGTTACATAAGCAAGCCCGAAAAAACCGATCAAGGCCATGGTGAAAGCGACCGGAATCTGGAGAAAAAACATCGTCGCCATCAGAATCAGGATGCCGACAATACCAATAAGTTCAGGACTCATCCGAACTCCTCTTGGCAGCTTTACCGCCCTTTTTACCGGTTGCCCACCTTGTAGCTGAATTGCTCAAGCCGGTAAAGCCGTTAGCTCCATTAAAAATCACCTTAAACTCTTTATAAAGATCATAAAAGAGAACCAGCGCGAGAAAGAAAAAGCCCGCCGCGACCACATAGATAACGGGATAGTATGTAAGCTGTAAGGTCTCTGAAGTCTCACCACTTAGCCTTATGGTCGTTCCCCAGGCCGCAACTTGCCAGGCAGCCACAACAAAAAACGGAGCCGTAATCATATAGCTTAAAATCTCGGTAATTCGCTGCCAGCGTTTACTGTATTTGTTGGTGATGATATCGACACCGACATGGTTTTTGCGCATCTGGGTATAACCTAAAGCCATAGCCGTACAGAGTGCCCCGAGGAAACCGATAATCTCAAAAGTACCTTTAATTGGCTGCCAGAATGTCCGCGAAAGGACATTGCTGAAACCCAGCACCATCATCAAAAGCAGGGCACTGCCGCTTATCCAGACAAAAATATGGTTAATAAGCTTGGTAAACCGATCAATACTGCTCATAAAATAAGGCTCCAGAACGGCGGGAAAAAGGTAAAAAAGAGAGCGGATCCCAGATTAAGATAGACTCCGCTCTTAAAAACTTATGAAAATTTTTCTGCCACAGACCCACACAGAATCACACTGACAAAAACGGGCAAAGGTTTAAAAAAGTCTGTGTGCGTCCGTGTGGGTCTGTGGCTAGTCAATATTGATAGTTTTTTAGTTCGGGTTTATTATTTCCCGTACTCTTTTTCGTATTTGATCTTTAAAGTGTTAAGATCATCAAGAAACTGCTGGCCGGGAAGACCGGCGGCGGCGGTTTTCTTGAGATAACCATCAGTCATGAACTGAACTTTACCGGCAATTTGCTGAGCTTCGGCAGCCGGGAAACGATAGACGCCAACGCCCCGCTCTTTTTTCGACCAGGCGATCGCTTCGGTAACATGTTGGTCTTCGTACTGGCCGGTCCAGAGAGCCTGTTCGCGCCCCAAGTCTTCAAAAACCTTTTTCACGTCGGCAGGTAGTGAGTTCCACTTGCCTTTATTCATAACTACGGCAAATGAGGTTGTTGGGCCATTAGTAACTGTTATATGTTTGCAAAGGTCGGCAAATTTGAAATCTTTCATAACTTCAAGTGATGAGAAAAGCCCTTTTACCACGCCTTTCTGGAGTGATTCAGGTACGCTTGACATCGGCATAGCTACCGGAGTTGCGCCCAGAGCGTCCAGATACTTACCGGAAATTCCGGTTCCTCTGATCTCAAGTTTCTGTAAATCAGCAAAGTTCTTTACCGCAACCTTTGACATGATATTTGCCGGGGCGCAGGTAAACATGGTCAAGACTTTGACCTTGGCATAAGACTTCGGCTGGTATTTCTGAAAAAGATCCCAAAGAGTAAGGCTTGCGGCTGTCGCACAGGTGAATTCCGTCGGCAGATCGATACCCTCCATCAAAGGGAAGCGTCCCGGCATATAGGGAGGGCAGAAACAACCGATATCGGCAATCCCGGAGACCACGCCATCGAACATGTTTTTGGCGCCGAGAAGGGTGCCGCCGGGGAAAGTTGCTACCTTGACCTGGCCGTTCGTCCGTTTTTCAACCTCTTTCACCCAACGTTCCATCTGGACACAGGGAAAAGTCGGTGCCGGAGGGAAATTGGCATACCTCAGATTGATGGCTCCGGCTTCCGCCGGCACAGTTAAAGAGAATCCTGCGACCAAAACAATCGCAACCACGAGCAAATTGGTAAAAATCTTCCGTTTCATTTTCTTCTCCTCCTCTTTTTTCTGTTTACCTGCTTTACGGCTGATACTGGTAAGGTTTCGTATAACTTTTTTATTTAACCACGAAAAGCACGAAAAACACGAAAATAAATCTAAAGAGCCAATCGAGTAATTGATACTTTCGGGTAAGTTCCAAAGTTAACGAGCGCCCCAAGTCTCATGCCGGTCACTTTCAAATAATTTATCAGGAGGCTGTCCGAGAATAGGATTTTTTTCTCAGATCAAGGCATGCGAAGAAAATTACCACAGGCATACATTAAGTATTCCGAGGATAATTTTTTGAGCATAACGCCGAGCTGGG
>JAYEMC010000220.1:0-15112 GCA_034717935.1 Pseudomonadota bacterium
CCGGCTCGGTAACCTGATAGAGAAACCGGACAATCGGATTATAAGGATCAGGATTCACCCAGGACAATAGAGCCCGGATTATCACAATCCAGAGATAGAGGCTTAATACAATATCGAGAAGCTTGGCGACTGCCACAAAAAGATTACTTACCATATACATAGTTCAACCTATTCAATTATTTTTCTTAATTCCGACAAAGGCCAGTTGGCGGCCGGTTATAGCATGATCACGACGGTAGGAAAAGCAAAAACCGTGACAAAAGGTACAAATGTCAACCTGGTGAAAATTCTTTTCGGCGACCCCGGCAGCTAGAAGCTGGGCCCGCTGAATAGACAAAAGATCAATATGATAACCTGAAGCCCGCTTCTGATACCAGCCGTCAATCCCCTCCAGAACCGGATGTCTGCGAAAACGATCGACAACCTCAATCCCGACTTGAAAACAACAACTGCCGATAGCCGGGCCCGCAAAAACCTGCAGGGTTTCGGCATCAACCGCAAAACGCCGACTCATTTCGTTAACTATTTCAATGCCAATCGACTGTTCCAGACCACGCCAGCCGACATGAACCACCGCCACCGCCCGTTGCTCTTGATCGATCATGATAAGCGGCAGACAGTCAGCTGTCATCACTGCCAAAAGAATTCCGGGTTGATCGGTGAGCAAAGCATCAGCATCGGTCTGCGCCACTTGCTCAAGTTTTTCAGGATCCGAATCAACAATCGTCAAACAACGCTTGCCATGCACCTGTCTGGCTGTCACCAAAGTGGAAAAAAAACCTGCGCCCGCCCCATAAAGCAACGCCCGGCGATTTTGCAACACGGTCTCTTCTTGATCTCCAACCTGAAAACTCATATTGGCAGAAGCAAACGAGCCGTGACTGAAACCACCGGAACGTAACGTAAAACCCGCCGTTATCGACGGCGGGGCAGCAATCTTAAGGTAGGCAGGCCCAGATTGGTTGTCAAGGCTAAAGGGATATTTCAGCCTTGACTCAACCTCTTTTTTCCAATTCACGCAAAGCCTCCAATAAACATTCAAGATCTAACGGCAAGGAACTTTCAAACTCCAGATACTCCTCACTTACCGGGTGCCGAAAACCGAGACGCCGGGCATGCAGGGCCTGTCGGGGGAAATTTGCCGGCAGGTCAGTTCCACCAACCGTCGTTTGCAAACGGCATATCCCCTTTTTACCATAAACCTGATCTCCAACCAGAGGATAACCCGCCTCACTCAAATGAACCCTGATCTGATGGGTACGCCCGGTTTCCAAACGCAACGAGAGCCAAGTACAAGCCCCCGACAGATAATAACGCAAAACCTGATAGTTTGTCCGCGCCGACTTGCCCCCCCTCTCAACCGAAGCCATCTTCTTGCGCTGCTTGGGATGACGACCAATTGAGGACTGGAAAGAGCCACTGGTTGGCAGCAAGCGCCCGTAAACCAGAGCTACATATTCCCTTTTGATCGTATGTTCCTTAAATTGTTCGGCCAGCCCCTGATGCGTTAAATCATCTTTGGCAACAACCAGCAATCCCGAAGTATTCTGATCTAAGCGATGCACAATCCCCGGCCGCAGAACCCCACCAATCCCGGCCAAATCACCGCAGTGATAGAGCAGCGCATTTACCAGGGTGCCATCGGGATTCCCCGCCGCCGGATGAACCACCATCCCGGCAGCCTTGTTGACAACAACCAGATGCCGATCTTCGTAGACGATCTCTAAAGACAGATCTTGTGCTTTAAGTTGCAAAGGAATCGGCGGCGGGATCTTGAGCGTAATCCGATCCCCATTTTTCAGCAGGTATGAGGTTTTTGCAGGATTACCATTAACCAGAACCGAAGCTGAACGCACCAGGGCCTGCAAACGACTACGCGACATATCCGGCTGCCGGGCCACCAGAAACTGATCCAGGCGACAACGTTCGGATCCCGAAAAAATAAATTCCCCGGAAAAGATAGATTCAATAAGAGATTCTTCAACAACCATTATTAAGCGCGGGCTCTCTTCTCCAGCTTGGTTCGCAAAAGCTGAGCTAGTTTTAGTGCTTCTGGAAAATCTTCCTTGAGTTCCAAAGCTCGATCAAGACTGGCTAAGGCCGGTTCCCACTGTTTTTTATCGATCAAAGCCCGAGCCATATTAAAATTTAAAATCGGATCTTCAGCATTGATCTCCAGAGCTTTACGGTAACTGTCAAGGGCCTGATCAAACATCTTCATACGCCTTAAGTCGATCCCAACCTCATTAAAAACATGCTTGTTTTCATCTTCAAAAAGAGCCTCAATACTGGTCATTTTATCAAGAACCTCTTTCGCCTCTTCCTCCTCGCCCTTTTCCAAATGCAGCTTGACCATTCCGTAATTGGCCCGGACATGCTCTTCATCAAGTTTCAAAGTATTTTGAAACTCGAATTCGGCACTGTTGTACTCTTTTTTGCGCAGATGGAGATTGCCCCTGGAAGCGTGGCGATCCGCTTTTTCTTTAAATTTATCAAGTTTTTCGGTTTTATCCGGAGGCACAAAATCAAGCTTCGGCTGACAACGCTGAAAAAACTCCTCTTTCTCAACAACCTCGGTGATACTGGTCGGCTTACCAGCCATATTGAGAAGGCTCAGTTTAATCTCACCATTGGGTAGCTCCTCAGCATAAAAAATATTTTCACCAGTAGTCTTACGTTTGGTAGCTCCGGTACCGAGCGAAATTTTTACCTGTTCAATATAGTAACCGGCGATCTTTGCCACTTCCCCGCTATCATCAACCACATCGGCTTCCGATTTCAGCTCTTTCGCCATCTCCAATCTCCTTTACCAAGACAAAACAAATTGACAACTAATCCTTGCCATTTTTTTTTTTTGCGACTATGTATTCCGAAGATACAATGATGATACATTACCCTATTATGAACAAAAATCCAACCATGAATTCAGTCTCAACCACAAAGGGCAAAGATGAATGTAACCTCTGCCCGACAATTTTGCAACAAGCCCCTTACGGAATACTAGTCTGCGACAAACAGGGAGAGATCACTTTTGCCAATCAGCTAGCCGCTTTTCTGTTGCAGCAAGACAATTTGACTGAACATAATCTGATCTCTATTTTAGAACTAGACACTTTTAACAAAGCATGGGAAAGGTTGCTCTCTGGTGAACAAAAAAATGCCACATTACGAACAACCCCACTCTCTAGCGACGATAACTCCCCGCATCTTTCCCTGCAAGCCTCCTTGCTGAAAGAAACGCCAGACCAGAAAAACCGCATCCTGATCTTCATCGAGGATTTGAGCGTCAGTGAAACCCTGGATGCCGCCGATCAACACTACATGGACAGCCTGGAAAACCTGGTTGATGAAAAAAGTAAAGAGTTGGAGTTTGTTCAGGAACAGCTGATCTTGAGTGAGAAAAAAACGGCCATGATTGAAACCGCCGGTGCAGTCGCACATGAGTTACGCCAACCAATGACAGCTATCATCGCTACCATTGAATTGCTTGACTTAGACGATAACGTTGAGAATAATCCACACCTTAGCAAACGGTTTAAGAACATTCAAAAGCAGTGTTTGAGAATGGCTGAAACCATTAAACAGATGGAACAACTGGTTGAATACAAAACCCGACCGTATGTTAATGGAAGTTTGATTATCGACCTGGAGGAATCAAGTCAGAACAAATGACAAGTTCGGAGCATAAGATCTAATTTTTTTTGCGGCGCTATCAAGATTAAACCGGCAACTACCGGTTTATTATCCCTAGTTTCAGGTAAACCCACTGGTTCCGGAAGACCCAACCTGAGCGCACCCGGAGGCACTTGAAGTTTTACCGTCTCCAGCAGTCTGAATAGCACAGCCAGATACCACTTTACGCAACCCTGTAACCGCGCATTTGCAACATTTAAGAGCCGTACCATCCTCTCCAAGTTTCTGCAAAACTTCAAGCTTGGCCCCACAACCAGGACATTCATACTCGTATAATGGCACGCTACTTCACCTCTTTACAGGAATCAGCTGTAGCTTCACGACAATCCATACCGAAATGATCCATCAAGGTACCGATCAAAAGCTTACTAATGTCATCACTAACCCAGTAACGCATCGCCACCCCTTCTCTGGCGGAGTCAACAATGCCCTTCCCCTTGAGTACGGAGAGGTGCTGGGAAACCGTCGCCTGGGAGAGCTCCAGACAACTCCATAGATTTTTCACGCAACTCTCCTGGGTCAAAAGGGTTTGCACGATCTGCAAACGCACCGGATGGCCCAAAACCTTTAAAACTTCAGCAACCCGACAACAAACCTGATCTCTTTCCAAGAGTAGCCTCCATATTCTTTATAGCAACATGATATATGTATATATTACAATCTCATATAACCGGTTGCATGGCGCCTGTCAAGATAAAGCGAGAAATCTTCTTGTTCAGAAGATAGAAATCATGTTACATAGTCGGATACGACCAAGAAACAAAGAAGAAAACCTTTAGTGACTTACAGGTCAGCAGGGTTAAATACTCCATACACACAGGACTGACATTGACACAAAGTATTGAGCTTTTAGATCTCATGTTGCATCTGGATCAGCGCCAAGGTTTAGAGTATGCCTTCATTTCGATTCGGCCCAACACCAGAATTATCAAGCCGCTCGACCCGGCTGTTTTACGCACTATACTTGAAGCGATAAAGGCAGAACTCCAACAGAAAGGAATCTGTCACGGTATCAACAAAACCAAAACTATAGTTTCGGAAGTAAAACGTTACCTGACTGATTATCAAAGAATTGCGGCCGATAAAACTTTCTACACCTTTCCCATTGCCGGCCCGACCCCGCCGCAAAAAGGTGACAACGGCAAAATTGAAATACTGGTCGACCTCAAATTAAAACCGGGTAAAATAAAAGATGAGAAAAGCGGCAAAATCGACTACTACGATTTAGGTTTCAGCGAAACCTTGATTCACTCAGGAAAATCTCTGGTTATCATTGACCATGCAACTCCCGGGGTTGATGGCATCGACATTTTTAAACAGCCGATTAAAGCCGAGGCCGGCAGCGAAGAGAGAATTCCTAATTATGATCGCAAGACCATCACCTGCGAAGATGACCCAGACAACAACAAAACTGTTTTAAAAGCGGCAATCACCGGCTTTCTCTATCAGGAGAGCCAGCGGGGATACTTCGTCGACAAGGATGTCTTGACCAAACAGGTTGATTTTTCGACCGGTAATATCGAAGTCCGGGATTTCAGCGAAATCGATACAACCATCAAAGTATCCGGCAAAAATGATATCATGCACGACTCGGTCAAACCGGGTTTCACGTTAAAGGCCAAAGAGGTCGTCATTGATGGCAATGTCGGGCGCGGTGCGACTATTGAAGGAGACAACATCATCATCTCCGGCATCGTTGACACAAAAGCCCGGATTATCGGCCGGAAAATTGAGATCGGCAAAGTTGTCGGTGCCCACATTGAAGGTTCAGACATAAAAATTAATGCGGTTTTGCAGAATGCCACAGTTGTGGGAGAACAGGTCAGAATCAGCACCTGCATGTCCTCTGAGGTTAGTGGCGAAGAAGTTTTTATCAACCGAGAGCTCCGTTCCGGCAGCGTGACCGCCTCAAAATTCATCTTCTGCCAGATGGCCAGCGGTACCAGCCATTCAACGTTAACCATCGACCCTTTCGCCATTCCCAGCTTCCTGCAAAACCTGGAAGAGCAGCAAGGCCGGGTTAACTCCTGCCACAAAAACCACCAAAAACAGAGTCGGAAGTATGAAAAAGAGCAGCAACGGCACTACAACAAACACCAACACCAAATTGATAATTTCTACAGACAGGTTGAAGAGCTCAAAAAAATAACTCTCAATGAAAAACAGAAAAAAGCTATCGAGCAGCTCCTTGCTCATGGCAAGATAGATGATATTGGTAAACGATTAAACTTTAAACTGCATACTATCACGCGCAAACATCTTGAAACTTTTGCGAACAGCCTGAGCCTCCTGCAAAACTCTTTTGCGGAACTTAACCAGTTGAAAGAAGCTTATAAAAATGAAGAAAATATCCAGCACGAGATGGAAGAGTCTCATACCCGCGGCTTGATCCTGATTGCGGATGAGAGTTCCGGCGAGATGAAGATCTGCTATCGCAAGGTATGCCTCTCTCCAATCGTCTTCAACCAGAACCTGCTTTTTTGTTACGATGCTAAAAAGAACAAAATAATTGCCCTGAAAAAATTTGGTGAGATCACCCACCAACGCCTCTTCACCCAGTTAAGCCCCCGGGCTCTTTCCGTCGTCAACAAGTTTACCTCCTAGGAGCCCGTCCGAGAATGCTCTTTTCCCCCAGCTCAGCGCACTGCCAGCACTTCCTTCGGTCGTTATTTTTTGAAAATAATGCTCGAAATACTAAGTGTATGTTGCGCCCCGCAGGAAGTGCCCTTGGGGTATGCTTTATTTTCAAAAAATGCCTCGATCTGAGAAAAAATTTCTATTCTCGGACAGGCTCCTAGAATGGCGGTGCAGAAAAATCCCACCGGCAGCCTAATACGAAATGCGGGCATCATTGGTGCAGCCACCCTGTTGAGCCGGATTCTCGGTTTTGTCCGCGACATGGTAACGGCCAACTACCTGGGAACCTCGATCTATGCCGATGCCTTCTTTGTCGCCTTCCGGATTCCCAATCTTTTACGCCGCCTCTTTGGTGAAGGATCCTTGACGGCCGCCTTCGTCCCCGTATTTTCGACCTATCTAGCCGCCGGGAAACGCCTTGAAGCTCGGGATATAGCCCAAACCGCCATGACCTTGACGGCCATATGCCTGACCATAGTCACAATCTTGGGAATCATTTTTTCCCCGCTCATCATCTCGTTCATTGCGCCGGGCTTTACCGCCACACCGGAAAAATATGAGCTCTCCGTATTTCTTAACCGACTCATGTTTCCTTACATCCTGCTCATCAGCCTGGTCGCCCTGGCCATGGGCATTTTAAATGCCGACGGCCACTTTCTGACCCCGGCTATTGCCCCGGTTTTACTAAATATCTGCATGATCGGTGCAGCTTTATGCCTGACTCCATTATTTGATGATGCCGCCCTGGCTCTGGCTATCGGCGTCCTGGCCGGAGGCCTGGCTCAACTCCTGCTTCAGCTTCCGGTGCTTAAAAAACATGGTTTCCCCTGGCGCCCGCGATTTCAATTTAAACATCCGGCAATCAAACGTGTTATCATTCTAATGGGTCCCTCTCTAATAGGGTTGGGGATCACCCAGATTACCATCTTCTTCAACACGCTGCTGGCCTCCTATCTGGTTGACGGTAGTATCTCGTATCTCTATTTTGCCGACCGCCTGATTCAATTTCCCTTAGGGATTTTTGCCGTCGCCCTGGGTACTGCCGTCTTACCGGCCTTAAGTCACTCGGCTGCAGAAAAAAAATGGCACGACTTCTCGATCACCTTCTCCCTGGCTTTGCGCCTGCTCATGTTCATCACCCTGCCGGCTATGGCCGGATTAATCATTTTAAGCAAACCAATTGTTTTTCTACTTTTTGAACGAGGCCATTTTGGGGCTCACTCAACCAACATGGTCGCACAAACCATCATCGCTTACGCTGCCGGACTCTGGGCTTATGCCGCTCTAAGAATTATCGTCCCCGCCTTCCACTCATTACAAGATACCAAAACCCCGGTCAAAGTTGGTGCTATCGCCCTGGTGGTCAACCTGGTTTGCGCTTTTGTCCTGATGCATTTCCTCCAACATTTGGGACTAGCCCTGGCCACAGCCATCTCCAGCGCCGTCAACTGCCTGCTTCTACTCGCACTGCTAAAACGCCGCCTGGGCCAAGACATCAAAATAGAGGGCTGCAGTCGCGCCTTCTACCAGAGTCTGTTGGCCACCACGGCCATGGTTCTAATAATCACCGCCCTTAACCATCTGCCCCTGATGACTTCAGCCTACCAGAGTCACCTGCATGAAAGCTTTCGCCTGACAACAAAGATCATTTGCGGTCTGGTCTCCTATTTTCTCTGTACCCGGCTCATGCGAAGCCCGGAGTTAACCCAGCTGCAAAGCTTAATCAGCAAACGCCGAAGGAAAAAATGAGACGAAACCTGATAACCCTGATGATTTTTGCCAGTCTGGCGGCCAGCCTCACAACCTTGGCCGCCTTCGATCTCTACCACTTTGCTCACCGAGCCGGATCACAGCCGGCAAAACTCATAATTATCGAACCGGGCAGCCCACTTAAAAAAATTGCCCTTAAGCTGCAAAACCATAAAATCATAAACTCAAGCCAACGCTTCATTATTCTAAACCGTATTTTACAAAGCTCTAACCTCCTTAAAGCCGGCGAGTATCGGATTATGGCAGCGGCCAGCCCGCTACAAATCATTACAACCTTAAAACAGGGGCGGGTTTATCAACGCCAAATCAGCATTCCGGAAGGCTTTACTCTGCAACAAATCGGAGCCCGTCTGCAAGCCCATGGCCTCTGTCAAAAGGATGACTTCAAAGAACTCTCCACCTCGCCAACAATCTTAAAAAGGTGGCAGATACCAGGCTCCAATCTGGAAGGCTATCTCTTTCCCAGCACCTATAACTACAGTCGTCAAACATCATGTCGGCAGATTGTGGTGCAAATGCTGAACACAGGCCAAAAACAGTTGCAAAAACTGACCGCAAAAAACTCCGACGACAGCTTAAACCGACATCAGATTCTAACCCTGGCATCGATCATTCAGAAAGAGGCCGGCAACAACGATGAGATGCCGCTTATCGCCTCCGTCTTCCATAATCGCCTGCAACGCAAAATGCGTTTAGCCAGCGACCCCACAACTATCTATGCCCTTGGTGAAAACTTTGACGGCAACTTAAGGCGCAAAGATTTACGCAACCCATCACCCTACAACACGTACCGCCATCGGGGCCTGCCTCCCGGCCCCATCTGCAGCCCCGGCGACGAAGCCATCAGCGCCGTAATCAACCCGGATCAAACCGACTACCTCTACTTTGTCTCCCGCAACAACGGCCGGCACCAGTTCTCCAAAACCCTCAAAGAGCATAACCGAGCCGTCAGAAAATACCAACTAAAACGCTAATGCGGGAATTACTCCCGCAACCCAAAAGTAACTGCAAGGCTCGCAAACAAGTGCTCTCATCAGAACCTTTTCTTGTTAAAAAACAAGAAAACAACCTGTAAGGCACTAAAGTTACATGCTAAAGAGTTGACGAATACATCATAAAGGTTATAATAGATAATAAACCAATTAATTAACTGACTTTTAAAAGGGCACCACCATGTCTGAATTACGTAAAGACCCGGTCGTCGACCGCTGGGTCATCATCTCCCGAGAACGAGGCAAAAGACCCTCTGAATTCAGTAGCTTGAAAATGGAGAAAAAAAGTGGTTTCTGCCCATTCTGCCCCGGCAATGAAGATGTTGTCCCGCCCGAAATCATGGCCTATCGGCAACCCGGAAGTCAGAGTAATGATTCCAACTGGCGTTTAAGAGTTGTACCCAACAAGTTCCCCGCTCTGCACATTGAGGGCGACCTTGTCCGCCAAGGAGACGGGGTTTATGATATGATGAACGGCATCGGAGCCCACGAAGTCGTCATCGAAAGCCCCGACCATCAGGCAACTTTGGCAACCATGCCGATTGAAGCCGTTGAAGATGTTTTATGGGCCTACCGAGATCGCATCCGTGATCTCGCCGGCGATGAGCGTTTCCGCTATATCCTGGTTTTCAAAAACCAGGGGATGGCGGCCGGAGCCACGGTCGAACATTCTCACTCCCAGATTATCGCCCTGCCGATCGTGCCCAAACGGGCCAAGGAGGAGGTTGAAGGGGCAAAAAAATTCTACAACTATAAAGAGCGTTGCGTTTTCTGCGACATTATCCAACAAGAGATCAATCAGGGCCTCAGAATGGTCAGTGAAAACCATGAATTTATCGCTATCTGCCCCTATGCCCCACGCTTCCCCTTTGAGACCTGGATCCTGCCTAAACGGCATACTCATGACTATCAATTAAACAGTAAAAACATGATCGAAGGGCTCGCCTTGATTCTTTCCGACACCTTAAAAAGAATTAACCGGGTACTTGATACCCCGCCCTATAATTTCATTCTTCACACCGCCCCGGTCAATAACCATGACACCGCCAAATACTACCACTGGCATATAGAAATCATTCCCAAACTAACCAGGGTTGCCGGTTTCGAGTGGGGTTCCGGCTTTTATATCAACCCGACACCACCGGAGGAATCAGCTAAGTTTCTCCGCGAAGCCAAAATATGATGGCGTCGCAAAAAGTTCCGATCTTCTACGTCGTAGCGCTTTTTCAGACACTCGACATACTATTTGTATAGTCTCGCGCCTGAAAAACCACTACTCCTTAGTATATCGAAATTTTTGCTTAGCCATCCTACAACCTTTATGAGTCTATTCGATGAATATTCTTTTTGCGGTATCTGAAGCTACTCCTTTTGCCAAAACCGGCGGACTCGCCGATGTTGCAGGAGCTTTACCGACCGCTTTAGCCAAACGAGGTCACCGGGTTCACCTTTTCCTGCCCCTCTACCGGGAGATTCAAGAACAAGGGTTGGAACTTAGCAAAAGCACCACGATTACGATCCCTCTGGGAGCGACACAGGTTATCGGCACCATTGTAAATGTGCCCTCCGGCCACCCAAACCTGAGCATCTCACTGATCCGCCAGGATGATTTTTTTGATCGCCCTTTCCTCTACGGGCCGCCCGAAAAAGAGTACCCGGACAACGGCATCCGCTTTATATTTTTTTGCCGGGCCATCCTCGAAGCGGTCGAAGCCCTTGATTTGAAAATAGATATCTATCACGCTCACGATTGGCAGACGGCCCTGATTCCGGTCTATCTCAAAACCCTCTACAAAAATAGGCCCCGCTATCAGGGAGGCTCTCTTTTTACCATCCACAACCTCGGTTACCAAGGCATCCAGAATAAAAAGCTGATGCCGATGACCGGGCTCGGCTGGGAGGAGTTCACTTTTGAACGTCTCGAATTTTTCGACCACCTCAACCTCCTCAAGGGGGGTCTGGTCTATGCCGACGCCTTAAACACCGTCAGCCGGGCCTACAGCCGCGAAATCCTGCAAGCGGAATTCGGCTTCGGGCTGGAACAGGTACTCCAACAGCGCCGAAATGATCTCTACGGCATCTTAAACGGAGTCGATTATCAGGAATGGAACCCGGCCGATGATCCTTTCATCAGCAACCATTTCCGTCTCGGCCGCATGGCGGGAAAAAAGAGCTGTAAAAAGAAGCTGACCGCAGCCTTCAACCTGCCCCATGAAAACCGGCTGCCGCTAATTGGCATGGTCTCCCGCCTAGTGACCCAGAAAGGCTTTGACCTGATCCTGCCGCTGCTGAAAAAAGTGGACAAATTTAAAGCTCAATTCATCTTTCTCGGCACCGGAGATCCTGAGATTGAAGAAGGCTTGACCCGTTTGGCCCGTCAACACCCGACGCAAATCGCTTTCATACGCGGCTACGACAACCGTCTGGCCCATCTGATTGAAGCTGGGGCCGACATTTTCATGATGCCCTCACACTATGAGCCCTGCGGCCTTAACCAGATGTACAGCCTGCGTTACGGAACCGTTCCTCTGGTCAGAGCGGTAGGCGGTCTGGATGACAGTATCGTCTCTTTCGACGTAGAAAACGGCAGCGGCAACGGTTTTAAGTTCAGCGCCTACACCACCACCGCTTTGGAACAGGCCCTTACAGAAGCATTACAACTTTACCAAAATCCCCGACTCTGGAGAAAACTCCGCCAAAACGGCATGCGCAATGATTTCTCCTGGTCGCAAAGTGCGATTAAATACGAAGAACTCTATGAAAAAATAAAAAATGGACTCTCAGCAAAAATATGATATCCTGACCAAGATCGTGGAAATCAGCAGTTCTGCGTCACAGATTAATGAACGCCTGACGCAAACCGCCCATTATCTTTGCGTCAAAAATCTGGCCCCAAGCATCGCTTTCTACCTGCTGCAGCGCCGAGGCCGGCGTCTGATTCTGCGCATTGCCGCCGATTCCGGCGGCAGCCTGCAACTGCCGGCACCACCGTACAACTACAAACTCCCGCTTCCCGACGACTCACTCTGCAAACCTTTGACCACCCTGTTGCCCAACCCTCTTGACCCTGACACATTACATTCCGATGATCTTTTCAGAAGCTCGCGGCCGCACGGCTGGAGTCTACCGTTGGCAGATGAAAATCAAGCTTACGGAATTATGGCTCTTTTCAATCCGACACCCTTTATTATCGACAACGACATCATCCTCTTTCTCCAGGTTGTATGCCGACAAATTGCACTAAGCCTACGCTGCTCACTCTTTAAAAATCGGGGTAAGAAAAAAGTCCGACGCTTGAAGTTTCTCCATCGAATCGGAGCTCAACTTAGTATCAGCACAGACATTCAAAGTGTCTTTTCCCAGCTATTTGATTCAACCCTGCCTTTTTTTGCTCAATCGGCTTCAATCCTCAACGTTTTCGCCTTGGATCAATCTCAAGCAAGATCACTTGAGCAGGGTTTCAGTAATCGCGATCAACGTGAACTGGTTTTACAAGTAAGCCAAACTCAGGCCAGTCGCGCAAAACTCATCCCGTACCCTCTGGTAATCGATAAACAGAGTTCTCTACCACCATCTTCAGCACCCATATATCAACAATTTTTCAAACAGTTTTGTGCCCACATCACCCTGCCCCTACACAGTCAGGATCAAATGGTTGGCACGCTGGAATTTTTCCTGGCCGACAATCCCCAAAGCCAAGACCTCCTGCCTCTGGAAAAAGAAGATCTGGAACTTCTCGAAATATTAGCCGTCCACCTGGCTGCAACCCTGAAACGAGCCCGAGCCCAAGACCAGCTCTCAGAGGTCAACCAGGTGTCACTCCTGAGAACCCGGCAGTTAACCCTTTCCCACCAAATGAAAAATGCGCTCCTGACAGCCGACACCCCGGAAAAGACCATTCGCCTAAGCCTCGGAGCTCTAGTCAGTAATGAGGGTTTCACCTGCTCACCGGCCCTCTATCTCGAATTTAAGAAGAGTAAAAATTCCTGGCAGGCTCTTACTTACGCCACTGCTCCAGAGCGTGCCCCGGAAAATCCCGACAAAGAGAAAGAATGTAACCATCTCAAAATACTGACAAACCATCTCCTCGAAGCCAGCGCCCAGATACCAAAGAAAATTCTAGAAGAAATTGCAGAGCTAAAACTGCCCAGGCTGGACACGGCACCCAGCCGCTTCCAGCAAGCCGTGACAGGAAGAAAACCCATCATAATCCCGACTGAATTTGTCACCGTACTTCATCCTAAACTCAAAGATCTGTTACCCGGCCAAAAGATCGTCGTTATCCCCATCTCCAGTCAGGAACATCTCAAAGGCCTAGTACTGGCCAGTGCCGATCGTATCAACCTCCAAGACCTCACCTACATCACCCTTTTTACCGATGCCGCAGCTTTAGCCCTTGACAACACCCAACTCTACCAACGTCTACAAAAATCTCTGGCCAGTTTAAACAACGCCCAAAGCCGCCTGGCCCAGAGCGAAAAGTTGATGGCTTTAGGCGAGATGGCCACCAGCATTGCCCATGAAATCAAAAACCCGCTGGTCTCAATTGGTGGATTTGCCCGACGACTCCACAAAAAAATCCCCGATCAAAGCCGGGAAAAAGCCTACAGCCAGATCATCACCAAAGAGATCGAACGCCTTGAAGAGATCGTCAACAACGTCCTCTCTTTTTCACGACCAAAGAGCAATCCATTTGAACCCCACGACCTTAATCTGCTAATTGAAGAGACTGTAGCCCTCTTCTCCCGCGAGCTAAAAAACCATGAGATCAGCCTGGAAGTCCAACTAACCCATAAAATAAAAGTGGTTAAATGTGACGGCAACCAGTTGAAACAGGTACTAATCAACCTCCTCAACAACAGCATTCAGGCCATGTCCGGCACACCCTCTACTGATCGCCACATCTTAGTTCGCACATCCTGCTATTGCGACCTCAAAGAGCAAACTGAGAGAGCTCTAGTCGAAATCGAGGACAACGGCAACGGCATCCAGAAACAGTTTATTCATGATATTTTCAACCCCTTCTTCACGACCAAGCACGATGGCACCGGGCTCGGGCTGCCAATCTGTCATCGTATCATCCTCAACCATCAAGGCGACATTCACATTCAAAATCGGGAGGGCAGAGGAGTGAAGGTCTCCATCTCTTTACCTTTCGAGCATAAAGCTCAACCAGGATAGACAATTTAATAAAAAAGGGTATAACTATCCAACTAACCCACAAATTTCAACATTTAATTCAACCGGAAAGCGAGGAAAAACATGGATACACAACAATATTCAATTCTGGTAGTCGATGATGAAGAGAATATCCGCTGGCTTTACAAAGAGGAACTTGAAGAAGAGGGCTACAACATCACGCCTGCAGCCAGTGGTGAGGAAGCTTTGCAGATGGTTCCTGAACTCAAACCGGATCTGGTTGTCATGGACATTAAGATGCCCGGTATTTCCGGGGTCGACACGCTCATTAAAATCAAGGAGATGGACAAAAA
This sequence comes from Pseudomonadota bacterium, assembly GCA_034717935.1. Taxonomy (GTDB): domain Bacteria; phylum Desulfobacterota; class Anaeroferrophillalia; order Anaeroferrophillales; family Tharpellaceae; genus Tharpella. The sequence goes on from JAYEMC010000220.1 coordinate 14,585, forward strand.
CATCCCGGTCATTCTCTGCTCCGCCTACGGCGATTACAAGCAGGACTTTACCACCTGGGCCTCGGATGCCTACGTCGTCAAAGCGGCCAGCCTGGATGAGTTGAAAAAAGCGATCCGTGAGGTTCTTGAAAAACGTTATCCGAAAAAATAGTGCGAGCCCAGCTGAACTGGATAAGTCACTAAAATAGGTTTGACAGCTAGAGGCTTTTTTAGTAATAACAACACACAGTTGAGAGAAGCACCGGGGGATTAGCTCAGTTGGGAGAGCGCAGCGTTCGCAACGCTGAGGCCGAGGGTTCGAATCCCTTATCCTCCACCATTAACGATTCCGGGAAGTTCCCGGATCTACCAAAAACCCGAAGCTAATCAAAGGCTTCGGGTTTTTTGTGTCTATTACGTTCCGATAAATTCTCTTGACATCCGATATGATTGGCGGCACTTGCTCACTCAATATAGTCAGGTACCGTCAAATTACTTTATTGCCATGCCAACCTTAGCTAAAAAGTACCGAGCAGAAGATGGTGGTTG
>JAYEMC010000221.1:0-3160 GCA_034717935.1 Pseudomonadota bacterium
GAAGCGAGCAAACAATTAGGCCATGTGCCCATAATTGACCGAAACAGTCGTGGCCGAGACGTCGTGCCAATGGCTCCTCATGAAACTGTACGTTACAAAGAAAGAAGCGGGGCTGAGCGAGCTAACTCACGCCTGAAAGATGATTTTGGAGCTAACAATATCAGAGTTAGGGGCCACAGCAAAGTTACTCTACACCTTATGCTTGGTGTCGTTACTCTGTTTGCCGACCAACTCATGAAAATACTCGGCTGACAGTAGAAATTTCAAAGATCAAAGCAAAACTATAGGATGACTGTGTCTGTGTCGCCATAAAATTGCCGAAAAATCACAAAATTTTTCGTCACCAGGAGTGCCAATCAAATTTTTTGGTATGCACCCCTTAAAATCGACTTGTCAATTTATCAGTCGAACACATTTTGCAAGAAGCTCATTCGATAAAAATATTGTCGCTTTTTGCGAATGCATCAGTCTTGGTTTGTCTTGGGCTGAGTTTGGATTTTGACATTGCCATAAGTTGGCAGCCGGCTCAGTTTGGCTTCGGCGGCGACGGCTACCGGGTGGCCGGCCAGTGGATCAATCAGGGCAAATTCTTTACTTTGAGCCAAAACCGTGACCGGTTTTTCCCTGAAATGATCATCTTCGTAGTGCATAATAGTTGTCCCTGATTTTCGATGGAGCAGGGCCGAGATCGGTACGGAGCAGCCGCTTGCGGTTTTGGTGACTACCTCAATCGTCAGATAACTGCCGTTGGGCCGTTCTAGCCGTTCTTTTAATGCAATCTCAGCCACCGCCAGACCGTTTGTGGCGTCATTATAGAGGTTGGTTATCTCTCCGATTTTCAGATGGTTGAGCCGAACTTCTTGTCCGGGAAATATTTTATTAGGGCAGGGTGTAAAGCTGAACGTGAGTTTCTGCGACCGGGAGTTAAGTGAGAAAAGTGGGCGGCCCGGGACTGCCAGATCACCATCGCGGAGAAAAATAGTGCCGACGATGCCGGTAAAAGGGGCTTTGATCTCCAGATAGTCGAGCTCATTCTGCAAGCCGCTTATTTTCTGTTTCAGTTCTACTGCGGTGGTCTCAGCACGACTCAAGATAACCTCTGAATCTTCAAGTTTTTCTTGGGCCAGCCCTCCGACCTTAAACAGAGCCAGATTTCGTTCATATTGAGTTTTGCTGTAATCTCGCTGTTTTTCGGCAAATAGGAGTTGGGCCTGCAACGCCTTAATGTTGGTCCGGATTTCCTGATCATCAATTTGCACCATCAGTTCTCCCTGATCGACTTTCTGGCTTTCACGCACTAGCAGAGTCTTGATGCGGCCGGAGAGTTTTGCGGAGATTGCGGCACTGTTTGCGGAGTTTAGTTTGGCTAAAAAAGTACTGGTCTGAGACACGGTTCGGGTTTTGGGCTCCACGATCTTGACCGTGTAGGTCATCGGCTTTGCCAGCGGGGCTTTGGTCATGCTTTGTTTACGTTTTTTTAAAAGTGTGGCTCCGGCTGCAATAAGGGTTATGAGCAGGATAATGAGGATGATTTTTTTCATCTATTTTCTCCATTTTCAAGCAGGTAATCGAGGTAAAAGCGAGCACTTTTATAACTGTAACCGGCCGCGATAAAGCGACTCTCGGCCAGCTGATTGCGGGCCTTGGCCGAGAGCAGATCGTTGATGTCGGAGGCTCCCTGGGCAAAACGTAGCGCCTCAATGGTTTCGGTTTCCTGGGTCAGGGCTAGTTCAGCCTCGGCACTGTTGTAATCGGTGGCCGCCGTGTTGATTTTGGTGACCGCCTCCTTAAGGGCGCGTTTAAGCTCAAGTTCAGTTTTGGTTTGATCGTGTCGGCTTTGATCTTCCAGGATTCTGGCTTTGCGGAGTTTGGCCTTGGTGCTGCCGAAATCAAAAATATTCCATTTCAGATTTAAGCCCGCCTGCCAGGTCTCCTGGTTTTCCCAGTCGCCGTTGTTCTTGTTACTGCTGTCATTAGGGCCAAAATTTTGCCCGTAACCCGCATTCAGAACGATTTGGGGATAGAGGGCTCCACCCTCCTTTTGGATAAGTTTTAAGTTTTTTTCAATGTCCAACTGAGTTTTTTGTAGACGTTCTAATCCGGCAATCTCCCCGCTAAAATCTTTCTCTTTAACCATTTCTGAGTCGATTAATTTTGGCGACAGAGTGACGTCCTCCAGCTTTGCCAGGGACTCGATTCCCAGAAGGTTGGCCAGGGAGGCTCTCATAATTGTGATATTGGCTTCGATTCGCGTTTGCTGGGCCTCAGCGTTTTTCAGGTCAGCCGCCGTTTTCAGTTGATCGATTCGCGCTTTTTTCCCCAGTCCCACTTCGTGGGTTACGTTATCATGCAAAAGTTGTAAGGCCTCGACATAAGCGGCCTGGGCTTTTTTCTGAACCTGGAGAGAGAGGGTGTTTACATAGATGGTTTTGACGTTGTAAATCAGCTGTTCCCGGCTCAGTTTCAGGTTTTTGCCGGCGATCTCCTTTTGCAGGGCGGCAATCTCCAGCGTTCGGGTTCGGGCAAAGCCGGTAAAGAGAGCGACCTCGTAGACGATGCCGGCGCTAAAAAAGTTTTCCGTGGTTGGTACTTTTTCGGGGCCGGAGGTTACTAAGCCGGGCGTCATCGGGGCGAGCGTACGGGGCAGATTGTAATGGGTGTAGGAAGAGACGATATTAAGTTGGCCGAAATCTTGTGATTTTTGGTCGGCAATATCTTCATCGGCATGTTTTAGATTGAGTCGCTGTTTTTGTAACTCCGGATTGTTCTGCAAGGCCAGCTCAACACACTTTTTTATGGTGAGATCGGCACCGGCGGCCGGGGCCAAGGCGACGAGCCAGAAGAGGGGGCCTAAAATGCCAATCAGGAGCAACTGTTTGAGCACGGTTGATTTGGCCGTCTTCAGGCCTTTTTCGGCGCCGGCAGTTTTCTTGAAATAGTTCATCAAAAAGTCTCGAGGTTGGGTGAATTGCTTGGTTGCGAGAGAGGGTGAGATCAACAAAAGTATGATTACCTTGACCATAGCACTCAAATATAGTTTTTTCGTTGACTTGAGTCAAGAATGATCTTTTTCTAAACGGATGTGACACCCTCTAAAAAGTTGTGCTACCTTCTTGATTTTGTCGAAGACCCTTCACACTCTATAACGACAAATTCTTTC
>JAYEMC010000222.1:0-3155 GCA_034717935.1 Pseudomonadota bacterium
TTGCTATCCAGTGGCTGGCCAGCCTTCTGGAACGGGCTTCTCACCCGCTAGAATATACGACCTATGCCCGGCCGCACTGTGTGTGTGTGGGTCTGTGGCTAAAAAAAAACAGTTACTTTAAACTTGACATTATTTTGTACTGGGTCTATATAGAAAACCATAATTGTCAACATTACATATATCCATAAATTAATACTTAACCAGCAGCTATTCATCATGCAGGAAATTCGTTTTCATGGCCGCGGTGGACAGGGAGCCGTTATCGCTTCCCGGATTCTCGCCCAAGCCCTCTTTTTCGAAGGTCGTTACGCCCAGTCGTTTCCCACATTCGGGGCTGAACGACGCGGAGCGCCGGTAGCCGCTTTTGTCCGAGCTGACAAAACTTTTATCAACGTCCGCAGCCGAGTCACCAAACCCGATTATGTGGTCGTCATGGCGGCCCGTCTGATCGAGACTGTTCCGGTTACCGACGGCCTCAAGCCGGGTGGTATTCTCCTGATCAACAGCGACCAGCCACCTGAGGCTTTCAACTTTGAGCCGACAACCGGTTATAAGAAACCTTCATATCAAGTTATCACCATAAATCTTAATCGCATCGCTTTAAAGTACGGACTGGGCAATGAGATCATGCCCCTGATCAACGCCCCGGTACTCGGAGCTCTAGCGAAAGTCAGCGGTTTGGTCAAGCCGGAGAGTTTAATTCAAGCCCTCCCCTACTACTTACCCGCCCGCCTGGCCGATAATGAAAAAGCATTACTTGAAGCCTACGAAACCGTAGCCACCTTAAATTGATTATGACCAAATTAAGACACGTAAAAGCAATTCAAAACGGGGATTTCACCGGTCTGCCGATCTCGGGAGACTCAACCGCAGTTAACCTGACCGGGAGCTGGAAATTTTTCCGCCCTCACCTGGTAACCAAGGAGTCTCCCTGCCGCCAGGCTTGCCCTTTGAATATTCCGATTGCCGCCTATCTTGATAAACTCGCTTCCGGCAACATTTCAGAAGCACTTCATCTGTTACGCGAATACAACCCAATGCCGGCAATTACCGGGCGCGTCTGCCCTCATTTTTGCCAAAGCGCCTGTAATCGCCAGGAGTTTGATGAGGCCGTTTTAATCGGCGACCTGGAACGCTATCTCGGAGACCTGGGATTAGAGAGCCCGCATTCCGCAAGCACTGAAAAAAGAGCTGAAAAGGTCGCCATTATCGGGGCTGGACCGGCGGGTTTAAGTGCTGCCGTTTTTCTCGCCCGAAAAGGTCTCAAAACCACAATTTTCGAACAGGCTCCGTTAGCCGGCGGTCTTTTACGTTACGCTATTCCGGCCTACCGCCTGCCGCGAGAAATTCTTGATCGAGAACTGGACAACCTCCTCAACAACTACGACATCGATCTCAAATGCAATCATCGAATCGAATCCTCTGAATTGGCACAACTTGAAAAAAAGTATCAGCACATTATCTGGGCTCCGGGCCTGCAACGCTCCAGCCGACCGGCCCCTTGGCATGACATTCCTCAAGTAAAAGGAGCCCTGGAACTGCTCGCCGCAATCAACCGAGGCGAAGCTATTAAAGGCCGGCGTTTCATAGTCATCGGCGGCGGCAACGCCGCTCTTGATACAGCCCGCAGCCTTCTCCGACTGGGCAAAAAAGTAGAAATCGTCTACCGGCGGACAATTGCCGAGATGCCGGCTTATGAAGAGGAAAAAAAGCAAGCCTTGGATGAAGGCCTGGTGATCCACGAAAAGCAAGTCGTGGGAACTATTGCGGCGGGCGAAACTTTGCAAATTAATCTCCACCAGGGTCAAGACAATGATGGCCGGATCAGCGAGGGAGATTTTCTTAAAAAAGTCGAAGCCGATTATCTGATCGCCGCCATCGGTCAAGAGAGCGATCTTAATTTAAATGATTTCAGCTTAAATGATCATAACTTAATTATCAAAGCGGGAGATTTTTCTCATGGTGCGGCCTCAGTCGCTGAAGCTCTGGCCTCCGGCCGCCAAGCTGCCGAAACTATCCTCCGGAAATTAGTGATTACTTCTTCCTTAAACGCAAATACAGAGTCAAAAAAACCGATTATTGTCGAAAACAGCTCACTTCATCTCGATTATTACAGTAAAATCCCGGCAATCAACGTCCCGGAACTTGACAATCAAATAAGAACCGATAATTTTTCCGAGATTCGCCAAAGTTTAACCCAGGAACAGATGAAAAGCGAGATTGAGCGCTGTTTTCATTGCGGGAGTTGTACCGCTTGCGGTATCTGCTGGTTCTTCTGCCCGGATGTAGCCATTGCGATTAATCGGGAAGAGAGTGACCCGGACAAACGGGTACTCTTCGATTACGATCACTGCAAAGGCTGCGGTCAGTGTACCGTAGTCTGCCCGCGCGGCGTGATTGAGATGGAGGAGGATCATTAATATGCAAAAAAAAGCTATTTTGCTGGGTAGTGATGCAGTTGCGCACGGGGTCAGATTGAGCCGTCCACAAGTTATTTCAGCCTATCCAATCACGCCCCAAACCCATATTATCGAGACCCTCTCCGAGATGGTCGACAAAGGTGAACTAAAAAGTCAGTATATCAAAGTCGAATCGGAGATGTCGGCAATTGCTGCGGTTTTAGGCTCGGTTTCGGCCGGCAGCCGCTCCTTTACGGCCAGCAGTTCGCAAGGGTTGGCGATGATGCATGAGCTCCTGCACTGGTTTGCCGGGGCCCGCCTGCCCCTGGTTTTAGTCAATGCTAACCGCGCCCTTGGCGCTCCCTGGAATATCTGGAGTGACCAGAGCGACAGTTTTTCCCAACGCGATACCGGCTGGCTCCAGATCTATTGCGAAACCTCCCAGGAAGCCCTTGATACAATCATCATGGCCTACAAAGCCAGCGAACAACTGATGTTGCCGATTATGGTCATGATCGATGGTTTCATTCTCTCACACACGATGGAGCGGCTTCTGGTTCCCGACCAGCAAGAGGTTGATGAATATCTGCCCGCCTACCGGCCGCCCTACCAACTTGATCCCGATAACCCGCTGACATTTGGTGGTGCAGCCCAGCCCGATCTCTTTTATGAGCTGAAAAAAACATTCTCCGAAACCATGACTGAAGCTTTGACGGTTATTGACGAGTGCCAGGATGAGTTTGCAGAAAAATTCGG
>JAYEMC010000223.1:0-3122 GCA_034717935.1 Pseudomonadota bacterium
TCCGGCAGGTTGCCATCTTCATCGAGCAGGTTGGCGCGGGCTCCGAGGCCGATTAGAGCGGCCATGGTATCGACAAAGTCCATGATGAAAATAGTCAGGATAACCGAAAAAAAGCCCCAGGTCAAAGCTCCTTTGAAATCAATTTGGAACCATATTTCGGTCAGTGGTACCGGAGCACTGAAGATCTCTCTGGGGGCGGGTGAAACTTTGAAAATCCAGCCGACAACGGCAGTTCCGAGAATCCCGAGCAGCATACCGCCGGTAACCTTTTTGTTGAGCATCAGGGCGATGGCAATAAAACCGGCGATGGCCAAAGCGACGGAGGGTTGGGTGAGGTTTCCGACTTTTAACGGGGCGCCCGGAATGCCGAGTGTAACGATGCCGGTATCAACCAGTCCGATCAGGGTTAGAAAAAGTCCGATCCCGGCACCAAAGGCATATTTTAAGGAACTGGGAATAGCCTTGGCGAGCCAGCCTCGGGTGCCGGACAGGGTGAGAATAACAAAGAGAACACCACCGATGAAAACTGCTCCCAAAGCTGTCTGCCAACTGTATCCCATGACCTTGACTACCGTAAAGGCGATGAAGGCATTTTCGCCCATATAGGGGGCGATGGCAAAAGGTCGCTTGGCGTAGAGCCCCATAACTAATGTGCCGAAAACCGCACTCAAGATGGTGGCCGTGGTTGAAGGGCCTTTGGGGATCCCGGCGGCACTTAAAATTGCCGGGTTGACAATGACAATATAGGCTAGGGTGATAAAAGTCGTGAGGCCGGCAATTATCTCTCGGCTGACGGTAGTTTGCTGCTCACTTATTTGGAAAAACCTATCGATAAAAGACAATGCTTTCTCCAATACTAGCTGTTTTCATCTCAATTTACTCCCATTTGAAATTCGCGCATATTATATACGTAAGCAATAATATGTCAAGATTAATGGGAAAATGCGGGGAGTTGGTGGTCGGGAAGGAACTGAGATAGCCAGCCACCGGAATTGGTGGCCGGAGCTGTGTTTGGTCTGGTTGCATTAGGGTTTGAATCAGATGTTTTTCAGAGCATCTTGATGAATAATAATCGTTCGCTCTTTTTTCAGGTTCTGCATCAGCTCCTGAAATAGTAGCAGTTGACGTTCTGAAGTTAGTTTTTCCTGGGCTTGTTCGAATGTGAGATTGGTATGGGTTTTAAGATAGGTGTTGACGGTTTTATCGTCAATTGTCGCCGGTCTGGAGATCCGGTCGGTGAGGAGTTTGCGCAAGACGATAGTTTCATGTTCGATTGAGTTAAGGGATCCGTGTTTTTTTAGTTCCGGAGCTTCAAAATAGCCCTGTTTTCGAGCTTCCTCCAGCAACAGAGTGCGGTCGATTAGATTGTTGAGAAGCTTTTTCCGGGCTGCGACCGTGGTGGCTTTATATTTACTCTGATCTTTGAAGAGGTTCAGGTAGGCAGTAAAGTCGGACTTGGTGATCTTTTGGTTATCAATTTCGGCTAGGACTTCAGAACCTTTGCTCTCAGCCCCTGCGGGCAGGAGAAAAATAAAAGCAACCAAGAGAAAAATAGCGATAATTTTTGTAAATACTTTCATTTAAGTTCCACCCGCGAAAATTAAATTAAAATGGTCAAAATATTTTTAGCCACGAAAGTTCACAAAAAATCACGAAAAAAAACTTTTGTGTGCTTTTGTGAACTTTCGTGGCCAGAAATGAATGGCCGAATTATTTCATTCAAGCTGTTGGCTCCGGTAAGGTCGGGTTTGGTTGTTGAGGAAAAGGCGGGGGCCACACCGGCCCCCGCCGTTTCCGGTTTAAAGGTTATAGTTTAGTGAACATCGTCAAACGCTGTAGGTGAAGGCAGTTTTAGGCCAATTGCCTGTTTTTTCAAGTTCTCCATGTCCTTCTTGTTGCGAGCCTTGTAGGCCTCAAAGATCGGATGCGGTGGATACTTGGTGCCTAGGTAGTGTTCCTTGTTGTTGTAGCGTTCCATCCAAGTGTCCCATTGTGCTTTAGTCAGGAGACCATGGTTGACCGCCTCTTCAACATTAGCTTTGACCTTTTCCCAGTAATCGGGAATGACCTTGTAGAGAACCGGCATCCGGTTTTTCTCAGTGCCGATGCCCCACTCGTTGCCCGGAAAATCATAGAGTTTGTAAGGCATGAATTTGGTCGGGCTGGTGCTTTCAGCAATGATTTTTGCTTCTTCGTCACCGTGTTCAGCCCCATACTCTATCATTTCCTGGAGTTTATGTTGCATCTCCCAGACGCCATGCCACTGGGTGTAATCGGCACCCATCATCTCTGCACCGTGGCGGAAACGACGGCCTTCATGGTGCCAGGTTTCATACATCAGGACCTCAGGTTTTTCGTCCCAGCCGTTAATCACCGGATTAGAGTAAAACTTGCCATTCAATTCAGTGCGATGGACAATACCGCTGGCCGTGTATTTCTTGTTCCAATAGACAAAGGCCCGGCGGATTTCGTTGTACTGGAGGTTGACCAGGTCGGCGGTCAACAGATAGAGATCGGTAAAGGTTTCGCTGTGACAGTTGACACAGACACCGGCCATACGCTTCCGTTTATCTTCCCAGCTGCCCAGTTTTTCATCAAACCAGACTGTCCGGTAACTCCAGGGCGCTTGTGATTCCCAGGCCAGACGGGCACTTACGTTATGCGTGCCTTTGACTCCGGGTACGGCATCCATATGACAAGTTGTACAGACCGGAACTTCGATGGGGATCGGTTCCGTATCAGAGCTCTTAAAGCTCATATCCACCTGGCCCTGAACACTCGACTTGAAAATGTTGCCGTGTTTCGACTCGATATAGAGCTCGATATGGGGATGATCGGGGCCGACGTGGCATTCGCCGCAAGTTTCAGGCTGACGCGCGACGGTAATCGAAAAGCTGTGTTTAGGATGACAGGCGTCACATTCACCAACACTGCCATCGGGCCATAAATTGGTAATCTGGTGACACTCTTCACAGCCATGCTTGGTGCCGATGATTGGCTCGAAAACAGCCCGATCAGCATTAGCGTAGAGCCAGAAGGGAAAGGCGTGTTTACTTTCGGTAAACTCTTGCACCTCTTCCTTGTGGCATTTGGCACAGTCTTTTGGCGTCGGAAACTGGGCT
>JAYEMC010000224.1:0-3120 GCA_034717935.1 Pseudomonadota bacterium
TTAATGTGTCTGCCTTACTATAATACATACACGTTAAATAAGCAAGAAAAAATCACGACTTCCAATTGAAAATCGTGACTTAATTACTGTTTTTTGCTTAAAGTGTGCGTCTTATACGACTTTCAGGATATGTAAGTCTCTGGGAACTTGAAATTTTTATTTATCGGGTGATGTTGTGGTGGGTGGTTATAGTAAGATTTTTGCGGGTTTAGTTGTGGTTTTGTTGGCAGTGCTTTATGCGCCGATTGTGCCGGGGATGGTGGCGGACTGGTATCATGATCCCAATTATTCGCATGGTTTTTTGGTGCCGTTGATTTCAGCTTATTTTTTGTGGGAGAAACGTAAGGAGTTGGCGGCGGAAGAGATCAAACCCAATGGTTTCGGGTTGGTTGTTATTTTGGCCGGTTTGTTTCTGCTGGTTTTTGGTTATGCCGGAACCGAATATTTTACCATGCGCTCATCACTGGTTTTTCTGGTGGCCGGGATTATTCTCTACTGGTTTGGTTTGGAGGTTCTGAAGGTTGTGGCTTTGCCGGTTGGTTTTTTGCTTTTTATGGTACCTTTGCCGTATATTGTGTATGACGCCCTGGCTTTTCCTTTGAAGCTTTTTATTACCAAGGTTTCGGTGGTTTCTTTGAAGGCGATGGGGGTTGTTGTTTGGCGAGATGGCAATATTATTCAGTTTCCGGAAACGGTGTTAGAGGTTGCTGACGCTTGCAGCGGGCTACGATCCTTGATGTCGCTGTTGGCTTTAAGTGTTGCTTATGCTTTTTTTACGCTAAACGGCGTGGTTAAACGTTTTTTCCTGGTTTTGCTGGCTGTGCCGATTGCCATTGTTACCAATATGACTCGGGTGATTGGTACCGGATTTTTGGCTCAGTATTATGGGGCTGCTGCTGCAGAAGGTTTTTTTCATGAGTTTGCCGGTTTGGCGGTTTTTGCCATGGCCATGGTTTTATTGGTTTTGAGTGGTGCTATTTTGGGAAGGATCGGACGATGAGTAGATATTATCGTTTTTTTATAGTCTATGTACTTTTGTTCGGAGCCATCTTTTTTGTCTATTTTCATGAAGATGTGTTGGTGCCGGTCAACCGGCCGTTGGTGGATATCCCGACCCGTTTGAGAAATTGGCGGATGCTCAGTCAGGCTCGATTTGACGAAAATATTTTAGCCGTTTTGAAGTCGACGGACTACCTCTCCCGGGTTTACATTGATGAAGAGAGGAACCGAGTCTCTTTGTATCTCGGTTATCATGGGGGCGGGCCGGAGAGTGGGCCTATCCATTCGCCCAAGCATTGTTTGCCGGGCAGTGGTTGGCAGCTTTTCAGTACCAAGGAAAAGGAGTTGTCTTTGGAGGGGGGGCAGGTTTCGATGGTTCAGGCCGTTTATCAGAATGGTGATGCCAGGGAGCTTTTTCTTTACTGGTTTCAGGTTCGGGGAGAAAGTATTACAAACGAATATATTTTAAAGTTTACCGAGATTAAGAACTCGATTTTGTATAACCGGCGAGATTCTGCTTTTATTCGTTTATCAGTCCCTTTTGAAGGTGATCCCGGTGCGGTTGTTGCGCTTGGGGAACGTTTTTTAAAGGATTTTTATCCCGAAATTTCGGCGGTGTTGCCGGAATAAGAGGGGTGAATTGAGAATTTGTAGCTCGCCTCACCCCATTCGATGTTTGTGGTACATGGATTGCAGTCGATCTGAAAGCCTCTAGGATGCAATGAAAATCTTGCCGATAGCTGGTAGTTTTGAGTGAATTGGCAGATTTCTGGTTACAAGCCTGAAAAAAAAGGTTCAGCAATGTGATTCCGTTGTAATATTGACTAATTAGTTGACATTACTGGTTTTCATTGTTATGGGCTATATATATGAAGAGATGTTAATGAGTGAAATTTTATTCTGCGTATAAGAAAATGATTTTATTGCGGGAGGAGCTGGGACGATGAAACTGAAATATGTTGCCTTGGTTGTCGTTATGATGTTGATGTCGGTTGCCTGTGGGCAGGTGACTAAAGAGACGGTGAGCCCGGTTCCGACCGACAAAATTATGTCGTCGGGTAAACGGGTGGTGATTATGCCTTTTGCTGATTATACACCGGATTCAAGTCCGGAGCTCTACTGGCGGCGCAATCTCCTGGTGACCGAATCCTTAGAGGATGAGTTTGCTCGTTATGGTCTGATGACGGCTATGGAGGAGGATGTGGTTGAATACCTCTTGAGCGAACATATTATTGAACCACCGGAGGTTTTCTTTGCTGATACCCCTAACAATAACTATATGCGATCCGAAGTTGATAGTGGTGACTGGTCATCGGCGATGATTGAAGAGCTTCAGTATGCCATTACCCGGAATGAAGAGATTGAAAAAAGAGATAAACAGCAGCAAGCGGTTGCTAGCGGTACTCAAGGCAGTGCTCTTCATATCTCTTTAAATAGTGACGAGGTGTCTAAAATTGGTGATTATTTTGGGGCCGACTATATTGTTCGCGGCCGTTTGATTGAATTCGAAAAAGGGGTGGCCAAGGATGATTTTAATCCCTTTCATGTTGGTATGCTGCCCTTCTTTTTTAATAGCAGTCAACGCCTGCTCTTTGGTTTGGCAAAATCTGAGAACTATGAATTGATGGACAAGATGGCGATTGGCGGTATTCTTGGAACTGCCGTAGGTAGTGCCAACAAAAATTTCCCCTTTGATGAAGATAAAGATACGGTGACCTCAGGTCATCCTCTTTTTGGCTCAACTGTAACTAGTGTGACCGACTACCATGCTTTGAATACTGCACTTTGGGGAGCGGCTGGAGCTGGAGCCGCCTATCTTGCCCATAACGGCGGCAAGGTGCCGCGGGCGGTTGTCCAGATTCGGATTATGGTTCAGGATGCGCGCACCGGTCGTCTGCTCTGGAGTAATCGTTCCGAAGTCGAAGTTATTCCTGAGAGTATGTATGCTGAGCAGGATTATCGTAAATTGATTGCCAAAGCAATCCGCCGGGCAACCAGCAGCCTGGTTCGTAGTTTTGTCGCAACCGTCGAGAGTGATCTCTTGACGATACCGATAGAACCGCTGGTGGTTAGTGAGAATAAATAGTGCTTGGTGGTGTGTGTTAGTAAGCAAAATGAAGT
>JAYEMC010000225.1:0-3055 GCA_034717935.1 Pseudomonadota bacterium
GTTCGGCAATAATATGACTATCTTCGCGAGCCTCACCGGCTATCGTCAATGCTTTACGAATCCGCTGGACAACCCGTTCAGAGTTGACAAAGGTACCATCTTTTTCTGCAAAAGAGACCCCAGGCAGAACAACGTCGGCCATCTGAGCCGTCTCAGTCAGAAAAATATCCTGGACAACAAAGAAATCAAGGGCTTTGACACAGTGCTCAATATGAGTCAGGTCAGGGTCACTAACTAACGGGTTCTCACCCATTATGTACATCGCCTTAACTTTACCTTCGGCAGCGGCCGGGAACATCTCGGTCAAAACAAGACCGGGTTTGTCATCAAGGGCTTCAGCTTCAAGCCCCCAGGCTTTGGCAAATTTCTCTCTAACTTCGGGAATATCAACTTTCTGGTAACCGGTATAAACATTGGGCAGACCGCCCATGTCACAGGCGCCCTGAACATTATTCTGGCCGCGCAGAGGATTAACTCCGCCACCCTCGACTCCCATGTTACCGCAAAGCATCGCCAAATTGCCAAGAGATTTAACGTTGTCGGTACCGCAGGTATGCTGGGTAATGCCCATGGCGTAAAGAATTGATGCCGGACGAGCCTCACCGTAGAGTTTTGCTGCGGCGTAAAGTTCAGCTTCGGTCAAACCGGTTATGCCGGAGACATATTCGGGAGTAAATTTTTCCAGATTCTGAGCAAAGGCTTCAAAGCCTTCACAGCGCTCATCAATATACTCTTGAGCGGCCCAACCCTCTTTGATAATGATATGCATCATGCCGTTAATCCAGGCGATATCGGTTCCCGGCTTGGGTTGCAAGTAGAGCTCAGCATAATCAACCAGATCGATGCGGCGCGGATCAATAACCAGAATCTTAGTCCCGTGTTTAAGTACCGCTTCCTTGAGATAATTGGCAAAGATAGGATGGTTTTCAGTTGTATTCGTTCCGGTTACCAACACCGTCTCAGACTTTAATACGTCTGCGATCGGGTTGGTCATCGCTCCACTTCCGAATGTGGCGGCCAGTCCGGCCACCGTTGAGGAGTGTCAGAGCCTGGCGCAGTGATCGACATTATTGGTTCCGACCGCCGCACGCATAAACTTTTGAAATAGATAATTCTCTTCGTTACTGCATCGGGCTGAGGTCAGGCCGCCGATCGCGCCGCCGCCATACTCTTCCTTGATCGCAGAGAACTTATCGGCTACCAAACTTAGAGCTTCATCCCAGCTAGCTTCCTGTAACTCGCCATTCTTTCTAATCAATGGTGTCGTCAAGCGCTCATCACTATTGATAAACTCGTAACCAAAACGCCCTTTAACACAAAGGCTGCCATGATTAACCCCAACGCCATCTTTCGTGGTCACGGCAATAACCCGATCATTTTGCACGTTGAGCTCAAGCTGACAGCCACATCCACAATATGTACAAGTCGTCGGCACCCTCTCAATTAACCAGGTGCGACCTTTATAACGACTTAAATCTTCAGTCAGGGCGCCGGTCGGACAGACTTGCAGACACTCTCCGCAAGACTGGCATTTATCCTGATCTACGACCACCACCTGGGCTCCATAACCATCACCCTTAATACTGATGGCACCGATTCCCTTTATTTCCTGACAAGCGGTGACACAGCGCAGACACATAATACAGCGATCCGGCCAATAGCGAATCAATGGAGTCGCGTAACTGGGGTCGCGTTCAATTTTAGCCGCCGAGTACTCAACCTGGTCAATTCCATGCTCAAAGACCAAGTCCTGAAGCAGGCATTCACCACCTTTGTCACAAACCGGACAATCGAGCGGGTGATTTACGAGGATCAATTTCAGCGAATCCTGACGTATACGAGTCAGCCTCTCCGAATTTGTTGTAACCTCGATACCATCTTCAACCGGAGTTGTGCACGCCGCCATGGGGTGCGTAAACCCTTCGATCTCGACCACACACATTCGACATGAACCAATCGGATTCAGTCGTTCGTGGTAACAGAGAGTCGGGATTTTGATATCGACACCCTTGGCCGCCTCAAGGATGGTCGTTCCCTGGGGGACGGTGACTTCTTTGCCGTCAATCGTCAACGTGACCATACTGTTTTTCCCTGCGTAAATAAAAATTACTGAAATTATCTATCAAACAACTATATTAAAACGTATCTTTTGTACTTATGCTCTCGTAAAAAAATCTGAGGCTATACTTTGACCGTCGCTACCCGATAACAGCGCAAACAACGATCAGCTTCAATCATCGCATCCTTAATCGAGTAGCCCTGCTCAACTTCATCATTTG
The DNA here is from genome assembly GCA_034717935.1 of Pseudomonadota bacterium. Taxonomy (GTDB): domain Bacteria; phylum Desulfobacterota; class Anaeroferrophillalia; order Anaeroferrophillales; family Tharpellaceae; genus Tharpella. The sequence continues at coordinate 2,280 of JAYEMC010000225.1, forward strand.
TAGTTTTTCGGGTATCGGGATCAAGCATTTCAAGTTCTTTACGCTCCCGTCCCCCGAGAAATCCCAAATCTTCCGACTGATCGTAAACCTTGACCTTTTTGAAAAAATTGTCAAAATTGTCATCTTCGGTATACTCCAGAGACTTACCATTAATCATTTTATCAATAGTATAGGCCGCAGTTCTTCCACCCGCACATGCGGTGATCAAAGCTCCAGGTCCGGTCTCGCAATCACCGGCCGAAAAAATCTTCGGTTGATCGGTCTGTTTGGTCTTTTCATCAGCAACGATGGTTTTCCAACGCGTGGTTTTGACATCCTCGCGGCCTTCGAGCAATGAGAGATCCTGGGTCTGGCCGATCGCCGGGACGACAATATCACATTCGATAACAAACTCGGAGCCTTCAACCGGTACCGGACGACGCCGGCCACTCTCATCAGGTTCGCCAAGCTCCATACGAACACACTCTAAACCAACAACTTTACCATCTTTCGCTAAGATCTTTATCGGATGCGTCAAATAGTGAAAATTTACTTTCTCCTCTTCAGCATCATGGATCTCTACATCATCAGCCGGCATCTCGTTTTTGGTGCGCCGGTAGACCAGATTAACATCAGGCTTATCGACCCGAAAGGAACAACGCACGCAGTCGATTGCGACATTACCGCCACCCACTACGACCACTTTCTTCCCTGCCGGATAAGGATCACGACCCTGGTTAATATCTAAAAGATATTGAACCCCGGAGATGTAACCGTCGTAATTCTCCTCTTCGCCT
>JAYEMC010000226.1:0-3047 GCA_034717935.1 Pseudomonadota bacterium
TTTTTATCACCCCGAAAACGGCTTCAGCCCAAAACCTGGAAAATCTCTGGCAAAGTCTCTGGCAACGCCCGACCCAACAAGCCGCTCAAGCTTTCACCAATAAGAATTTCAGCCAAGCCGCCGAACTCACCAATGATCCCGACTGGCGGGCGGCATCCCTCTACCGTGAGGGCAAATTCAAAGAGGCGGCGACAACCCTGGAATCTCTCGCTTCCGCTCAAGCCCACTATAACCGGGGTAACGCCTTAGCCCACGCCGGAGAACTCGAAAAAGCGATTGAGGCCTACGATCAGGCCCTGCAAAGCGACACAAACCTCGAAGATGCCCGCTTCAACCGCGAACTGGTTGAAAAACTCCTGCAACAACAGCAGGAACAGAAAAAAGATCAAAAACAAGAGGAAAATTCACAAGACGACGAATCCAAGAAAGAAAACTCGGACGATCAACAAAATTCGGAACAATCTCAAGAATCTTCTGAGCCGGGAGAGCAAAAAGATAGTCAGCCGCAAGAGAAACAACAAAACTCTCAAACTGAAAAAAACCAGAACAACCAGGAACAAACTTCTGCAGACAACCCATCTCAAGAGCAACCGGAATCTGAATCAGAAGCGAAAAAAAATAAAGAGTCTCAAACCGAGGAACCGGATGATCCAGCCAAGAAGTCTATAGATGCGGCTGAAAAAGAGGATGCAGAAGAGGAAAAACCTGAGGAAGCTATGACCGCCGGTGAAGAGAGCGACGAAAAACCGATGGATGCCAAACAGCAGGCCTTAGAACAGTGGCTTCGCCGGGTACCTGATGATCCACGAGGTCTTTTAGAGAAAAAATTCCTCTACCAATACCGCAGCCGGGAAAACCGCTCGCAGGGTAATAAAGCGTGGTAGCATAAACACCAACTGTTAAGTTACAGGGAATAGTGAACAAACTTTGCTTCGCCCTCATAAACGGGGTCACATCTCGACAAAGGCTATTGGAAATTCTCGATAAAAGCGAATATCCAGATACACCTTCGTCAAGAAATGACCCCAACCCTGGTAGTTTGAAACTAATACCGAATATTTACTATGGCATTACGGTAAACCTATGAAACAACTGAAACGACAATTTGAATTTTCACAACTGCTCTTGGTTGCCATCATAACTATAACTTTTTGTGGCCTGTTACCTTCTACGAGTGACGCCGCCGTCAGGGCTCGACTCGACCGGCAAACGATCAGTAGCGATGAAACGGTTAAACTCGTTATCGAGGCCGATGGCGCCCTTAATAGTATTGCCAAAATTGACACCAGCACTCTGGAAAAATATTTTTCAATTATTAACCAATTCACCAGCAACAATTTTCAAATGATAAACGGCACCAGTAAAGCCACCAAAACCTGGACACTTGAACTTGAACCAAAACAAACCGGCAAGCTCATTATCCCCCCCTTTAAGGTTAGAGGAGAACAGACCACAGCCCTGACCTTGACCGTAACCGCTCCAACTTCGGTTATTCCGGGCAACCCCGGAACTCAAAATAATGTTTTTATTGAAGTTACTCCGGAAATGGAAACACCGGCCTACCTTCAGGGCCAGATCACGATCAGCGTCAAACTCTTCCTCAAGGATAATCTGCGCCTGACTGAGGCCTCACTTGAAGAACCAACGTTGGAGCACACGATTATCATCAAACTCGGTGATGATCGGCGCTATCAAAAACGAAGAGATGGTATTAACTATCAAGTAATTGAACGAAAATATGCGATTATTGCCGAAGAGGGAGATAAAGTTTCGATCCCGCCTCTGCTTTTCAAGGCAATCAGTATCAACGGCGGCAACCGCCGTTTAGCAGCCGATCCATTTTTCGACCGTTTCTCCAATCGCGGTCGCCGCCTGCGAGCCCGGAGCCAGGAGCTGACAATCTCCCTGACTCCGGTGCCTGATGAATTCAAAGGCAAAGTCTGGCTGCCGGCGCGCAAAATGGCGATCATAGAAAATTCGGAAGCCGGAAAAGAACTTAAAGTCGGCGAGCCCCTGACCCGAGTTATCCAGATCGAAGCCTTAGGCTTAACTGCCGAGCAGCTACCGGAGATAAAACTTAAAGCCCCTGAAGGCTGCAAGATCTACCTTGACCAACCTGAGCACCAAACCGAGATTGACGGTAGCCTGTTACACGCCGTCAAACGCCAATCGATGGCTTTCATCCCTTCACGAGCGGGCATTTTCATGCTCCCGGAAATCACTATTGACTGGTGGGATGTAGTCAACAACAAACAACAAACAGCCGTCCTCCCAGCGAGAGAAATTAAGGTTATCAAAGCCGACGCTGCCGGTTCTGAAACAGATCCCCGACAAACTCACGGTATAGCTGACAAAACTCCCGAAAAAACTGCGTCAAACAGTGTTAATGCGACTGACGGTTTAACCACAGTGGCCCGGAACATAGGCACCATCCAACTCTGGCAGGGAGTCAGCGCAACCCTTTTGCTCGCTTGGATAATAACTTTGATTTTCTGGTATAAAGCCCGTCACCGGGCAGAAACAAGAACGCAAAACGAAGAGAAAGAAAGAGAACAGAAACTGCCCGCAACCCGAGAAGCCATTAAAAAGAGCTGCCTTGACAACAACCCTCAAACCACCCAGCAAGCCATTCTTAATTGGGCCGTTGCCAGTTGGCCGCAAAACCCGCCAACCAATCTCAAAACAGTTGCCGACCGCCTGAAAAATCCGGCAATAAATGAAGCCTTCACCAACTTGGAGGAAACTCTCTACAGCCCGGCAAGCCGAACTTGGGACGGCAACCAGTTCTGGCAAACAATCACAAAAGAACTACAAATAAAAACTCCGAGCAAGTCCTCCCGCAGACAAAAAAAAGGCTTACCGCCCCTGTATTCTTAGCTTAGGACATGTAAAAAAACAACATGCCCTAGGAGCCTGTCCGAGAATAGGATTTTTTTCTCAGATCAAGGCATGCGAAGAAAATTACCACAGGCATACATTAAGTATTCCGAGGATAATTTTTTGTAACTATTCAGCGTAAGTAGAGAAACACCGTATATTGATGTATT
>JAYEMC010000227.1:0-3037 GCA_034717935.1 Pseudomonadota bacterium
AGACGCGTGCCGACCTGACATCGGCCTCAACCACATCCCGGCCCCAACCTTTCTGTAGAGGAATGATCAAACTAAAATTAACACTTGCATCATTTTGGGTCTCAGCCCCAAAACTCTGGTCATCGGTTCTTGTAATGCTGAGCGATTGTTGCAGAAGTATCCCGTTAACCAGCTCCTGATTAAGGCTCAACGTGAAATCACCAACGCCCTCATCACGTGAAGATTTTCCGGTGGCAAGCTCCTGAGCCCGGCTCAACGGCATAAAAGTTTCGTGATAACCGAGCGAAGAGCCGATCATAAGATCAAAACGGCCATCAGCTTCTTGCAAAAATGCACTTTTACTGACAACTTCTTGTGCGGCGATTTTTATACTTGGCTGTTTGGAAAGGGTTTGCTGAACTGCGGAGATCAGGGAGAGTTTAGTGGTACCGTTTTGTGAAAAGTCATTCTCAGCCGCCCAAACGGGGAATAGTTCTGAGAACAGGCTTGAAAGAAGAAGAGAAAAAAAAGAGAATAAAACAAGTTGTGTGACCCGAGAATAGATGAGAAAATTTTTCTTGTGGGTCACTACTATACCTCAATATTAAATATATAGAACAACCTTTGAAAATAGAGGTAGCATTACCATTATAGTTAAGTCAAGATAAAAAGTTTTTTTTCCATAGCACCTTTCTGCCCCATAATAGTCGCATCGCTACTCCTTGCTTGTATCGATAATTGCTAAAGATTTATACCTTCTTACTGCGATCAGCCCGTTTGCGGTCAACCTCTTTGAGCAACCTTTTGCGCAACCTGATAAAATTGGGGGTAACCTCGACGAGTTCGTCATCGTTGACGAACTCCAGGGACTGTTCAAGAGAGAGCTTGACCGGCGGAGTCAAAACAATATTCTCATCCGTACCAGAGGCCCGCATATTGGTAAGTTGCTTACCCTTAGTCGGATTAACCGCAAGATCGTTACCCCGGGAGTGAATCCCGATAATCTGGCCTTCGTAAACTTTGACATTAGCCCCGATCAACAAACGACCGCGGTCCTGCAGATTAAAAAGAGCAAAGCCCAGAACCTTACCTGCCAACATCGAAATCAGGACGCCGTTCTGCCTAACGCCAAATTCTCCAGCCAGCTTAGGGCCGTAGTGGTCGAAGATATGGTTCATGATCCCGCTACCGGAGGTCAACGTCATAAAATGAGAGCGAAAACCGATCAGACTCCGCGAAGGAACAATAAAATCGAGCCGTACCCGACCTTTGCCGTCAGGCCGCAGATTGGTCACTTCCGCTTTGCGCTCACCCAGAATCTCCATAATCCCGCCCTGATGCTGCTCTTCGCAATCGATAACCAGAATCTCAAAAGGTTCCTGTTTTATCCCATCAATCTCTTTGATAATAACCTCGGGCCGGGAGACGCCCATCTCATAACCTTCGCGCCGCATCTTTTCGATCAGAACCGAAAGATGAAGTTCGCCGCGCCCGGAGACAATAAAACGATCCGAACTACTCCCCGGTTCAACGCGCAAAGCGACATCGTGAATAAGTTCTTTATCTAAACGATCTTTGATATTACGACTGGTGACATACTTACCGTCAAGCCCGGCAAAAGGTGAATCATTAACCTGAAATGTCATACTGACCGTGGGCTCATCCACAGTCAAAGGCGGCAGTGCTTCGGGAGTCTCGGGGGCACAAAGGGTATCGGAGATCTTTAAACCTTCAATTCCGCTGATACTGACAACATCCCCGGCCTCAGCCTCTTTAACCTCACTTCGTTCAAGACCAAGATGCCCCATAACCGAAAGGATCTTACCCTGACGCTGATTTCCGTCACGATCGATAACGACCACCGGCATCGGGGTTCGCACCCGACCCCGCTGCACCCGCCCAAGACCAATAACCCCAACGTAGCTACTGTAATCAAGAGCACAGATCTGCATCTGAAAAGGACCTTCGGGATCGACTTGAGGGGGGTTCACTTTATCGATAATAACCTGTAACAACGAAGTCATATCACTGCCGACATCATCCATCTCCAAACCCGAAACGCCATCTATCGCCGAGGCGTAAACCACGGGAAAATCGAGCTGTTCATCGCTGGCCCCAAGGCGGCCAAAGAGATCAAAAACCTGATCTACGACCCAATCGGGCCGGGCTTCCGGACGATCGATCTTATTGATAACCACAATCGGATTAAGCCCCGCCTTGAAAGCCTTCTGGGTCACAAAACGAGTTTGCGGCATAGGTCCTTCGACGGCATCGACCAAAAGCAAAACCGAATCCACCATCGAGAGAATACGTTCAACCTCTCCACCAAAATCAGCATGGCCCGGTGTGTCGACTATATTAATGTGGCAGTCGTGCCATTTGATCGCCGTACTTTTAGCCAAGATGGTGATGCCGCGTTCGCGTTCCTGGTCGTTGGAGTCCATAATCCGTTCTTTACCAGCATCGCGCCGACCCAGAGTTCCAGATTGTTGTAACAGACAATCAACCAACGTCGTCTTACCGTGATCAACATGAGCAATAATCGCAATATTTCTTAAATTTTTTCCACTATTCAAAATCGTAAACCTTGAGCCCTATCTAAAAAGTTCTAGAAAAAAACTGGGGACAGATCTTTGTGACCTGTCCCCAGCAGAGAAAAAACATAACTCTTGTAAAAAGTGTGGGCGCTGTTAACACCTTACGTCGTAACTAGTCAAGCATTTTCGACTTTTTCAAGAGCGAAAAACCAACTCGAAAGATAGCGTTCACCGCTATCGGGAAAATGACGACAATCATCTGGCCTTAAAACTAAAAAAGGCACTCACGAATTAACGTAAGTGCCTTTTTTAGTTGGTAGTTTTTATGGTGAGCCGTGCAGGGGTCGAACCTGCGACCCTCTGATTAAAAGTCAGATGCTCTACCAACTGAGCTAACGGCCCCGATCAATTTTTCAATCGAGCGCCGCTTTTATCAAAAGCCCTGAGCTTTGTCAAGAGAAATTCGGTAATTTAAACACCAATATATTTGAATACACTATATAATTGAAGTTTATACTTGC
>JAYEMC010000228.1:0-2998 GCA_034717935.1 Pseudomonadota bacterium
ATGATTTGACCCCATTCAAGGGGGGGGGGCGACAGCAAAGTCCGCCTCTATTTGCTGCAACTTTATAGTCTATTCCCTACAAAGCCTGAGAACCATCAAGCATATCTCGAGGACCAGAACCATCACCGATACCATTGAGAAAAAAACCGACAACACCGTAATCGGAGGTATAGCTGACATAGGTTGCACTTTCGACCGAATCAGTAAAAATCTCCTCCACCATCTTCACAACCTTAGCCCCGGAGACCATCTGCATAGTCTCAACAGCCACAACCACACCGGCATTATCGTAAGCTGTCAACGTGATATTGGCAGTTGCGGCTGAGGCCGTATTGATAAAAGCAATCCCGGTCCAACCATCGTGGTCTATCTTGGTAAAAAGGCCGGTTGTACGGGGGCCGGAAGCCATAATTGAAGCCCGTATCCCACCCATATAAAATTTAGTGTAACCTTTCAAACCAAACACTTCAGAGGTTAAAACTATATAAGCGATAGTTTCAGAATTTGCAAAAGAAGTTCCAACTTCGACCTGATAACGACCATGAGCCGGCAAACTTATTGAAATTGCATCCCCAACCGGACAACCACTATCATTGTAAGAGATAAGAGCTCCAGAAGCCGCCTCAGAGGTCGGATTGAGAACCGCAATCTCGGTCTCCCAACCATTTTGAGTTGCAACATGAGAAAAATAAATTTTGGTTCCACTAACAAGATCACCGAAAGGATCATCCGCCAAAACCGGAGAGACTGAAACAACAAACATTGTAACGACAAAGATAAGCATAATATTTAAATTTTTCATCGTATTTCTCCCTAGAGGCTATTCTTGATTCATTTTTTCCAATGTAAAGGCTCCATAACAACCATACTCATCCATCCAGGTTCCCGAACAGGTAGTACCGAAAAAGGTGCCGGTAAAGCTGCCGACCGGAATCCAACTGTTCATATATTCCTCAAGCAGGATACCATCAACAATTTCACCACTGACATCGATAGTTCCCGTCATGCGATAACCGTCGGCATCAACTTCGACCAGTTCATCGGCACTCCCCCTGATCTGACTCTCAACAATCGTCATGTGAACTGCGGCCGCCGGAGGACACTCGCCTCCGGGAGCCGAACTCCCGCCGCTACCATGCCACTCCCCATCAAAAGGAGCAGTTTCGGACTGAAGTGAAGTATCATAGATAAAATCGGCACAGGCCAAGTTACTAATCGGCTCTCTGCCGCCTGCGTTAGTTATCACAGCACAGAAGGAACAAGCCCCGGCGGCAGCGATCGGCGGCGAATGGGCCGGTAAACAGACATCAATAATCTCGGTTAACGCAACAGACTGACCAGCAACCAGGTTCACGCGAGTCAACGGCGTCATCGTACCAGTATAATCGGGAGCGAAGAAATAGTTGCCTTCATGATCAAAAAAAGCGACATAAATATCAACCTGCCGCTCTCCGCCACCATTTTCGAGGCCCACCCTAAGCCGCAGACGATCGCCAGTCTGGTAAATACTTTTATCGAGCTCAAGATCGAGTGTCAACTTACCATCCTCAGCCCCCTGCCCCTGCAAAACCCCTCGAAGATACAGGCCGATATCCGCACTAAACTCAAAGCCTTCGTACTCTTCACTAAACTCAAGGTTGGCATCAATCCCTAAAATACCATCACTATATTCCGCCGGCAGAGGAGTTCCGGAAAGCGGGATTTCCCAACTCTCGGGATCAAAACTTTCGGAATCAATACTTAAAGTCAAGACCAAATTATCCGAATTAAAAACTGCTCTGTTTTCACCCCAGAAAAAGGTTCCATCCAGAGGATCCGCACTCAAAGCAGCGGTTATCGTAAATTCCAGTTCTTCCCCCAATGCCGACATTTCAGCTCCGGTCGAGGCCGAAATATCACGCATCCGTCCCCGACTGACTCCGGTCAATGTCGAGATTGAATCTATATCGATAAACCCGGTTACCGGAGCAGGGTTAGAGTCAAGCGTCAACTCATAATCTCCAGCAAGTCCAAAATCAAAACTTATTTCGAACTCCATAGAGCTCCCACCAAAGTCAAACACAGCCGGAGCCTCAAACGGCTGGGCGGCCTGAACTGGAACGAAACCAGCCAACCCCATAACCAACAGAGCCAGAAAACAAAAAAACCTTCTCTTCATAATCATCCCCTCCTCTTTCTTTCAAAAAAATTGGTACTTATTCAGCAAGACATTAAGATCGCCATCCAAATCGAAGTTTACCGGTAAAACCGACATTCGATTTCGATAACGATTTCATTTTCGATGGAAGTAAATCGATATTAGCTCTAACCTACTGATTCGTTACCCCAATCCGGCAGAGAAGCCCCAACCACCAAACCATCAGCAAGCGTCATCTGCACACAATGCAAATGAAAACCGGTTTCGGAAATGCCACCGAACTCTTTTTCTTTATCCACTCCTTCCAAATCAGAACTACCACCATAAAGAGTATCACCCAAGATAGGATGGCCGACATCGGACATGTGAACCCGAAGCTGATGCATAACCCCGCTATACATCACGAGACGAACCAGAGTCAGGTTTCGTTGCTCCCTAAATTGCAGCGAAAAGACCTCCGTTCGGGCCGAGTACAAACCGCGGCATACTTCAGCCGGAGGAGTTACTACCATCCGGCGACGGTCGCCGCGATCATGGGTTAAATCCTTCTCGATAACGGTTTTATTCAAAAACCGGCCTTCGACTTCGGCAAGATACTCTTTGCGTATAAGATGTTGCTCAAACTGCCGCCGGAGATCACGCCAAACCGAATTATTCCGAGCCACAAGCACCACGCCGGAAGTTGCGTAATCGAGACGATTGAGCAGACCGGGCTGCAGAGGGCCAAATTCACCGACCCCGGCAAGCTCTGGAAATGTGGCAATCAGGCTATTAGTCAAAGTCCCAGTTTCAAAGGCTGACAAAGGGTGAGTATGACAATTGGCAGGTTTATTCAGGGCGAGCAGATTTTCGTCCTCATAT
>JAYEMC010000229.1:0-2995 GCA_034717935.1 Pseudomonadota bacterium
ATCAGGAGTTTGGGCTCGCCGAGGAAACCAAAATCGAAGGCTGATGGCGTCGCAAAAAGTCCGATCTCCTGCGTCGTAGTGATTTTTCAGACACTCGACATACTACTTGTATGGTCGCGCGCCTGAAAAATCACTACTCCTTGGACATCGAAATTTTTGCTTAGCCATCCTATGACTTTTACAGTGTTAGTAGTCGAAAAATTTTTGTGGCAATATTATGATAAAAATATACGATACAACCCTTCGGGACGGAACTCAGGCTGAAGATATCTCATTGCTGGCTGATGACAAGGTGCGTATTGCCCGGCGCCTGGATGCTTTCGGTATTCACTATATTGAGGGCGGCTGGCCGGGCTCAAATCCTAAAGATTTCAGCTTTTTTAACAAAATTAAAGAGGTTGAGCTGAAACACGCCAAAGTGACAGCTTTTGGCAGTACTCGAAAATTGGAGAACCAAGCGGAACATGATCCCAATCTTAAAGCGATTGTTGAGTCCGGTGTTCAAGTGGCCACCATCTTCGGCAAAGCCTGGGATTTTCATGTCCTTAACGCCTTGCATATCACGTTGCCTGAAAACCTTTTGTTGATTGAAGACTCTCTCGCTTTCTTGAACCAGCGTATGGAAGAAGTTTTCTATGATGCCGAACATTTTTTTGACGGTTTTAAAAACAATCGCGATTACGCTCTGGCAACCCTGAAAGCGGCCCGACAGGGTGGGGCGCAATGTTTGATTCTCTGCGATACCAACGGCGGCACTCTGCCGGATGAATTGACTACAATTATAGATGTTGTCCGTCAGGAGCTGGGTGAAGGGATCTCTTTAGGTATTCATGTACACAACGATTCCGAAACCGCCGTTGCCAGTTCGCTCTTGGCCGTACGCCACGGTATTACGCAAGTTCAGGGAACCATTAACGGTTTTGGTGAACGTTGTGGTAATGCCAACTTGACCTCGATTATTCCCAACCTGCAGATCAAGATGGGATACAACGTTGTTAATCCGGAAAATTTAAGTCAACTTGCTTCACTTTCACGTTATGTCGATGAGATTGCCAATCAGCGTCACAGTCGCCATCTCCCTTTTGTTGGCCGTAGCGCTTTCGCCCATAAAGGTGGTATCCATGTCAGTGCCGTTCAGAAAGATCCCCAAACCTACGAACATATGGATCCGGAATTGGTTGGTAACAAGCGACGGGTGCTGGTTTCCGATCTTTCCGGACGCAGCAACATTATCTATAAAGCCAAAGAGTATGGTCTTGATCTAGATTCTAAAGAAGAGACCGACGCGGTCTTGAAACGAATCAAGGATCTTGAAGAGAAAGGTTTTCAATTTGAAGGTGCGGAAGCCTCCTTTGAACTTCTGGTCAAAAAAACGACCGGCAGTTATAAACCGATCTTCAATTTTATGGGGTTTCGGGTCATGGTTAACAAGTTTAGGCATGACCGCCCACCATTGACCGAAGCGACCGTAATGATTGAGGTTGGCGGCGTCATTGAACATACGGCTTCGGTCGGGGAGGGGCCGGTCGACGCTTTGAATAAAGCTTTACGAAAAGCTCTGGAAAAATTTTACCCGGATCTAAAAAACGTCAAATTGGAAGATTATAAGGTTAGAATACTTTCGTCCGACAAAGGTACGAGCTCGGTTACCAGGGTTCTGATTGAATCAAAAGATGACCAGGGTAACAAATGGGGAACGGTGGGAGTTTCAACCAATATCATAGAAGCGAGTTGGCAGGCTTTACTTGATGGAATTGAATATAAATATATGCGGAAAGGGGGCAGTTTAAGTGCAACATAAAGCAGCCATCTTGACGATTAGTGATCGTGGTTCCAGGGGGGAACGTCAAGATTTGAGCGGCCCCGCTTTACGGGAGCGTTTAGAGACGGAGATTGTTTTTGACGTGGTTGCTGAAAAAATCGTCAGCGATGAACCTGACATGATCAAAGACGCTCTCATCAAGTGGTGCGACAGCGCTGATATTTCATTGATTCTGACTACCGGCGGCACCGGTTTTTCGCCCCGAGATCTGGCTCCGGAAGCAACTATGGCGGTAATTGAACGCCCGGCGCCCGGTTTTGCTGAAGTGATGCGTTTTGAGAGTCTTAAAATCACCCCGCATGCCATGATCTCACGAGCCGTAGCCGGCATTCGCGGCACCACCCTTATCGTCAATTTCCCCGGCAGTCCGAAAGCTGCCCGAGAGTGTCTTGGCTTTATTTTGCCGGGCCTGCCGCATGCCCTCGAAAAACTGGCCGGCGATCCTTCCGATTGCGGTTAGTAATGAGACGGACTTAGCCACGAAAACACACGAAAGATCACAAAATAATTTTCGTGCTTTATTCGTGTACTTTCGTGGCTAATGAATGAGGGCCAAATTGTTTACTTTTACTCACGCCACGTTAAAAGACCTTCCTGCAATTTTGGCCATTGAACGGTCATCTTTCAAAAACCCTTGGAGTGAAGGAAATCTCACCAGCGAGCTTGTCGATTCGCTCTCCAGTACTATTATCGCAAAATTCTCCAGCAACTTATATTCTTGCGGCTATATCTGCTACAAGATAATACCTCCTGAAGCTGAACTCTTAAGGATTGCGGCCAGATCTGAATGCCGGCGGCAGGGAATTGCGCAGGCTCTGCTCGATGAAATGTTCAGACTTTTGCAATTGCGAGAGGTGACAACCGTCTATCTCGAAGTCTCCGAAACCAACCGAAGCGCTATTACTCTTTATGAAAAATCGGGGTTTTCAGTTACCGGAAGCCGTTCTCGATATTATGACCACGGCACGACGGCAGCGTTGCTTTTGCAACGTCAGCTAAGTCTTAAAGTTGATGCATTCGGAAAAAGTTACAGGATGACTAAGTAAGATGGGCTCGTAAAAAGCGGCAAGTCTCTAACCTGTTGAAAAAATTAATTAAATTATTATTTTCTTGTTGCAATCCAATCCCGTTTGTGGTACTGTTTAGCTGTAAAAACAATAACTTACGAGGCAA
>JAYEMC010000230.1:0-2990 GCA_034717935.1 Pseudomonadota bacterium
AGCAATTATCGCATTATCTAAAACTATGCCTTCACCATCCGGCAACAGTGGTTTCAGGTCAAGAAAACGACGCTCGCGCCGGGCTGTCATTTGAAAAAGTGAAAAAACGGTCTTTCCCTGATAAGCTTCAAGAAGCTCTCTCTGCAGGGCGGGGAGGAACTCTTCATTTTGCTGTTCCAGATAGAGATCTACCGGCGAACGACCGTCAACCAACTCCCGAAAAATCAGGAGATCAACCAGGGCGCTGGAATCACCACCTTTTTCCAACCTCAGCTTTCCATCCTTACCCATCAGACTCAACTCTTTGCCAACCCGCGCAATCGTCGGGCCGTCAAAAAGCTTGGCCACCGCCGTATTAACCTTAGTCATCCTCTGCTGCAAAAGATTATGCTCGCGCTGTTCACGTCTGAATAAAAGCATATTTTTTCCCTGATTGGTTAAAGTGTAGACGACAGCTTATAGCTTAAACATCTCCTGATGACCAGCATATTTTTCCCGCAATTTCGGTTTTTCGATCTTGCCGGTGGGATTCCGGGGGACATCGTCAAAGAAGAAGCGACGGGGGCGTTTATAACGGGGTAGAGCCTGACAAAAATCCTCCATATCACTATCATTAAGACGGCGGCCCGGTTTGAGATCAATAATCGCTGCGATCGATTCACCCAGGCGCTCATCCGGCAAACCAATTACCGCAACATCATTAATATCCTTATGCCCCTGTAAAAAATCCTCTATTTCAACCGGAAAAATATTTTCACCGCCTGTAATGATGATATCTTTTTTACGATCCACGAGAAAAATAAAGCCATCCTCATCGATACGAGCGATATCGCCAGTAAAAAGCCAGCCATCCCTTAATGTGCGGGCCGTCTCCTCCGGGTTATTGAAATACTCACGCATCACTCCGGGGCCTTTGACCGCGAGTTCACCTTTTTCGCCTTGAGCCAAGGTCTCACCCAGAGCATCGACAACCCGACACTCCCAATCAAAACCGGGGATCCCGATAGCTCCCACTTTATGAGTGTTACCCATACCCAAATGAACACAACCGGGCCCGGTTGACTCACTTAAACCGTAATTGGTATCATAATCCTGATTAGGAAAAACTTTCAACCACTCCTGGATCAGACTGGGCGGTACCGGCTGAGCCCCGATATGCATCAAACGCCACTGGGCCAGCTCGTATTTCCCTAAATCTACAGCCCCATCCTCAATCGCCGTCAGGATATCCTGAGCCCAGGGAACCAGAAGCCAAACAATCGTACCTTTTTCTTCCGATACCGCGTCTAAAATCCATTCCGGTTTTGCCCCTTTAAGAATGACCGCTTTGGCCCCGACAATAAAATTACCAAACCAATGCATCTTGGCGCCGGTATGATAAAGAGGCGGAATCAAGATCAGATTATCATCATGGTTTTGAAGATGGTGGCGATTTTCGACAATACATGATGATTCCAGATTGCCGTGGGTCAGCAGGATCGGCTTGGGCAAACCGGTTGTACCTGAAGTAAAATAGAGCGCTGCACTATCATCATATTGAAGTTTCAGTTGCGGATCTTTAGTTTCGCAAATATCAAGCAGGTCGAGATAATTTTCAACCCCATCAAGATCACAGGAACCGAGACTGAAAAAATGTTTGATCGTACTCATCTGCTCTTTTACAGCCCCGACCCGGTCGAAAAATTCAGGGCCGAAAAAGATAACATCAGCTTCGGCCACAGCAACACAATGCCTGATATTTTCACTATCAAAACGAAAATTTAGCGGCACCACCCAGGCCCCGCTGCGCAAAATTCCAAAATAGAGCGGCAGCCACTCTAAAGAGTTCATAAAGAGATGAACCACCCGGCTACCGGATCCAATCCCCCGGGAACGTAGCAGATTAGCAATCTGATTCGCCTGCCGATCAAATTCAGACCAACTTATCTCACGCCGGCTGTTATGTTCAGGATCTCTTTCAATCAGGGCCGTTTCATCAGCATACATGCGCCCGTTGCGAGCTAAAATCTCGGTAATCAACATATAAATTTCCCTTTCAAACCTGCGGTTGGAAAAAAAGACAGCTAAAATAATAATCGGATATAGCAATATTTAGACCGATGCCGGCGACTGCCAAGCCAAAGTGGTTAATTTGTATTTCGCTTCGCTCTGCTTCGCATGATGGATACCTCAAGGAGGTTGTCCGAGAATAGGATTTTTTTCTCAGATCAAGGCATTTTTTGACAATAAGCACAGACATACACCTAGTATTTCGAGCATTATTTTCAAAAAATAACGCTGAGCTGGGGAAAAAAGACATTCTCGGACAGCCTCCTTGGGCACTTGCTAGCTATCCGCTCAGGGCGCAGCTGCCGGACATCACGGGGTTGCTTTATGGTTTGACACTACGAAAGTTATTGATAACCGGTACTTCCGTTAAAACCAGTCCCCGCCTTGCGGCAGAGTGAACTTTTTTATCGCTGTTTTTTGTCCGCACCAGCTTCGAGAAATATTTCACCGGCAAATGGTTACTTTTCCCCGATTTATGACCTTGCCATGGATGAATTCGATTAAGAGTTGCCAAAAGACTGACAACTGAGTTAAAATGATCACTATTCAGACCTCATAAAAAACAGTTCGCTTCCGGAAATATTATGGAAACCATCCACATACGGATCAAAAGAACCAGTTACGTAAACTCCGATAACGGCTATGTCGTGCTCAAAGGCGATAGCAGCCGACGCATGGTGACAGCCGTCGGTTACCTGCCCGAAGCCCTGGATGGCGGCAAACTGGAGGGAACTGAGTTTGAGCTGGATGGCAAATGGGAGATGAGTAAATTCGGCCGCCAGTTCGCTTTCTCGGCTGCCCGCCTGGTCACCAACCAGCTCTTCTATTTTCTTGCTAAAGTCGTCAAAGGCTTAGGCGAGAAACTGGCGAAAAGACTACTTGATCATTACGGCGAAAACGAACTTTTGTCAATTTTAGAAAATGAACCGGAAAAACTACTT
>JAYEMC010000231.1:0-2987 GCA_034717935.1 Pseudomonadota bacterium
GTCTATACCGCAAGAGACCACTGATCTTTTGAAAGAGATTGAAGAAATTGTTGATACCTACAGGGGGTATCTTTGATCTCGCTCAGATGCAGGAGCGGATCAGTGAGATTGAAGATATAAGTTCGGGTGAGGCGTTCTGGAGTAGTCCTGATAAAGCTCGGGAGATTCTCAAAGAGGGAACGTTACTTAGTCGCGAAGTAGATCGTTGGCAGTCGATTGAGGATGGCCTGGAAGAGGTCGGCTTACTGGCTGAGATGTTGCGCGATGAGGATGATCCGGAAAGTCTGAAAGAGTTGCAGGCTTTTTTGCATCGCCTTAAGCGGAATTTGACTCTGATGCGTCTGGAAAAGATGATGTCCGGTGAGCATGATGCCGCCAATGCGATTGTTAGTATTAACGCCGGTGCCGGTGGCACTGAAGCTCAAGACTGGGTTGAGATGTTGATGCGCATGTATCTGCGCTGGGCCGAGAAACGGGGTTGGAAAAGTTCTATTGTCGATATCCTGCCGATGGATGAAGGGGGCATAAAAAGCGTTACTTTTACGGTCAGCGGTGAGCACGCTTTTGGTAATTTCCGTTCGGAAAGTGGTATTCATCGTTTGGTGCGTATCTCTCCTTTTGATGCCGGTAATCGGCGCCATACATCTTTTGCTTCAGTCTATGTCTGTCCAGAGCTTGATGATGATGTTGAAGTCGAAATTAATGATAGCGATCTTCGCGTCGATACCTATCGGGCCAGTGGTGCCGGTGGTCAGCATGTTAATAAAACCGATTCAGCCGTGCGCATAACCCATAATCCGAGCGGCATTGTGGTGCAGTGTCAGAATGAGCGCTCGCAACACAAAAACCGCGCTTATGCGATGAAAATGCTTAAAGCCCGCCTCTATGAAAAAGAGATGGAAGAGCGCCGCCGAGCCCAGGACAAGGTTGAAAGTGCGAAGATGGAGATCGCCTGGGGCAGCCAGATTCGTTCCTATATCCTGCACCCTTACCAGCTCATTAAAGACCATCGTACCGAATGTGAAACCGGTAATGTTAATCAGGTTCTGGATGGTGGTTTGGATAATTTTGCCGAAGCTTTTCTCTTGCAGCAAATGCAAAAAGGGGAGTAGTTTATGTTTATCGATCAGATTTCATCAGAGTTAGTTGCCGACAGTAATCAGGAAGGGTTGCGTCTGTTGCCTTTGGGTGGTCTCGGGGAGATCGGCATGAACCTGATGGCGCTTGAGTATGAGGACGAGATTTTCATTGTTGACTGTGGCTTGATGTTCCCCGAACCCTACATGCTCGGGGTTGATATTGTTATCCCTGATATCAGCGCCTTGTTGGCGGAAAAAGAGCGGGTTAAGGGGATCATTTTGACTCATGGTCATGAAGATCATATCGGAGCTCTGCCTTTTATCCTGCCGCAGCTCAAGGTGCCGGTTTATGGTACCGAGTTGACGATAGCCATGGTCAGTCGTCGGCTTGAAGAACATCAGCTACTTGATCAATGTGAGCTTTGTGTGATCAGGGCCGGTGAGACGATTAGCAGCAATAATTTCAGTATTGAGTTTATCTCGGTGGTGCATTCGATCCCGCAAGGGGTGGCTCTGGCGATTACGACTCCGGTCGGTTTGATTGTTCATTCAGGTGATTTCAAGATCGATTATACCCCGCTTGATGGTCAGCCGACCGACCTGAATCGTTTGGCCCAGCTCGGCAGTGAAGGGGTTGATCTGCTGCTGTCCGACAGTACCAATGTCGAAAGTGCCGGTTATTCGGCCAGCGAAGCTGAGGTCAAAAAAGCTTTTGCGGGGCTTTTTTCCGAATCTTCGGGTCGGATTATTATCACTCTTTTTTCCTCTAATCTCAATCGGATTCAAGAGATTATTCGACTCGCCCATGAGCAGGGCCGGAAAGTTGCTGTCTTAGGCCGCAGCCTGCATAATAACTTATTGATTTCTCAGGAAATTGCCCTCTTGCAGATTCCGCCTGATACGTTGATCGATATTGAAGAGATCAAATCCTTGCCTGCGAATGAGGTGTTGGTGATTACGACCGGTAGCCAAGGAGAGCCTTTTTCCGGGCTTTCATTGATGGCCTCCAATAAAAGTAAGTGGATCAGTGTGGAGCCCGGCGACACGGTGATTTTCTCTTCCCGTTTTATCCCCGGTAATGAAAAGGCGATCAGCCACCTGCTTAATCGTCTTTCTCGGTTGGGGGCCAGGGTTCTTTATCGGCAGATTGCTTTCACCCATGTTTCGGGGCACGCTTATCGGGACGAACTCGGTCTTTTGCTTAATCTGGTTAAACCGCGACACTTTATTCCGATCCATGGTGAGTATCGCCATCTTGATCAACATGCCCGCTTAGCGGTTGAGCGGGGAGTTGCCCCGGACAAAGCCCTGATTGTGACGGATGGAGATCTGGTGGAGCTCGATGAAACCGGATTGCGGCGCTTAGGGCGGATTGAGCATGGTAAAGTGTTGGTCGACGGTAAAGGGGTTGGCGAGATAGATTTTGCCACCCTGCATGATCGTCGTCACCTCTCCCATAACGGCATGGTCATGATTGTTGTCGGTATAAACGAGAGTACCGGCGAGATTGTTTACGGTCCGGAAATTACTACTAAAGGGCTGGTTGCTGACGAAAACGAGACTATTCTTGACGAGGCCCGCACTGTGGTCGATGCGGCCCTGGCTCAGATTCCTTTAGTTGAACGAAACGACTGGATTGAGGTCAAGGCGATATTGCGGCGGGCCGTTAAAAAATATTTTCGTACTACTTTGAATAAGAAACCTATTATATTGCCCGTAATCATCGAACTTTAGGGAAAAGATGGCTTTACCTAAACTGACAATCAAACGCCAGGAGTGGGAAACCGAGATGGTCGGGATTCTTTTCTTAGGCTTTGCCATTTTTTTTCTTTTGGCTCTGCTCTCCTATTCGCCGAGGGATCCATCCTGGAACCACAGTGTAGGCGGGGTTATGGATATTTCCAATTT
>JAYEMC010000232.1:0-2973 GCA_034717935.1 Pseudomonadota bacterium
GATAGCCATATTGCATCATTTAAATATGTTGTAATTGTGGGGTTGTTGATTGTTCTCATTTACTATTTTAAAACCATCAAGAGATGGTTTACTCAAGAGATAGAAGAGTGATGTGACAAAAGTTTTTTACTTGATGGAGGAGGGCTTTAATGGAAACGAGATTAGCACTTAAAGGTGACGTTACAAATGTTGAAACTTGGGATGAGTTTTCAAATGACCTCACGGCTGCAATTGACGCCGGGGTGGCTAAACTGGTTCTCGATATGGAAAGGGTGACCTATCTCAATTCGAGTGCCCTCGGGTCTATAGTGAGTGCTCAGAGAAAGGTTGCTGATCGGGAAGGCCGGATGGTCTTGGTTAATGTCTCAAAAAAACTGCTCCAGTTTTTTGAACTCTATAATCTTACGGAAATTCTAACAATCGAATAGCTTATCAAGCCGAGTATCCTTGTTTAAATTTTATTGCTCTCTTCCCTGTTGTCTGACCGGGGAGAGAGTTTTTTATGTAACTACTCAGCTAACCCGTAAATTCAGGGGACACAATCCCGATTTCCTTCGGAGAATCAGGTTATGTCCCCAGAATTTACTGAAATGCATCAATATACGGTGCTTTTTTACTTACGCTGAATAGTTACTTTTTTATTAGTACTTCCTTTTTAGAACAGTTCAGACCTTAAATATTCATTCACCTCACTAAGACTTTCAACTATCATATCACGTTTTTTGGGGAGTTCTGTTGGAGTCAATTCAAGAGTAACTGCACCCTCATAGTTGCGCCCCTTGAGCATGTAGAGAAATCGGGTCAAGGGCAGGATTCCACGGCCAGGAAAGAGGTGCTCCCGGTCGTGACCGTAATCACTGAAATGGATATTCTTAATCCGACCGCTAACTAAAAGGCGTTGAAATTCGCCGAGAAAATTGGGGTTGTGAGAACCTATATGGGTGGTGTCAAAGGTCATGAAAAGGTTATGCATCTCAATAAACTTGAGCATATCTTCTGATTTTCTGAGGATGTTGGGGTTGTAGCGGATACGTTTACCGATATAAGGCATATTTTCTAACGTAACAATGACCTTGCTATCACTGACCAGAGTTTGGTAGTCTTCAGTCTTATGGAACCAGCGTCGGAACGTGAAATCTGTTGGGAGCCAAAATGGTGGATGAAAGTTGACCAGCGGGATCTCAAAATCCCGGGCTATTTCAATACATTTAATCAATGACATACCGCCATGTCCCCAGCCATGAAGTTTGAAAAAAGGGGCATGGATTGAGAGAATAGGGCAGATTGGGAGCAGCTTTTCGATAATCTTATGAGGATTACCGGTTTCAAATTGAGTGTTGATAATCAGTTCGACGCCGTCGTAACCACATTCGGCCGCAATTTTAAATATTTCTGTAAGCTTCATTGTATAGAGGGTGCCGGCGGAGAGAACTACAGCCCGGCGGGGAACAAAAATTTTCGGTGGCGGGTTGACTGTGGGTTGTGAATGCATGGGTATATATAGTTTGAGCAGGTTGAAAATCTATATTTACTAATAGCAAGAGACGCAAGTAATTAAAACAAAAATCTTTGTAATAGGGTTCTATTTTTCTATGGGTAAGGTTGTTACTACAATTATTCCGATCTTTATGTTGATTATGCTGGGCTCGGGGGCTCGGAGTTTTGGTTTTATGAAGAGTGATTTTATCGCCGCTGCCAATCGCCTGGTTTTCTACTTAGCCATTCCCGCTCTGGTTTTTCGGGCTTTGATAAAAGCTTCATTACGGACGGAGTTTGATCCTTGGTCGGTGCTTATGATGGTTGTCGCCGTTATTTTTGTGGTTGCACTTACTGTTTTTTGCAATCGCAGACGGGTCACTGATGACGGTCCTTTGTCGGGCACCTTTGCTCAGGCGTCGATTCATGGTAATCTCGGTTATATTGGTCTGGCAGTCGCTTTTTACTATCTCGATGAGAGCGGATTTGCTCGAGCCAGTATGCTGGTCGGTTTTTTAATGATTCTACAGAATCTTCTTGGGGTTGTTCTTCTCCAATACTACTGTTGTGAGAATGGGGTTTCCCGTAACTCTCGGGATTTGCTTGTTCCGGTGCTCTTGAACCCGGTCATTCTTGCGGCTTTGGGGGGTATCGTTTTTAACCTTAGTGGCTTGGCGATGCCGCAGGTTGTGGATCGATTCCTCTTGATTTTAAGCGGCTTGGCTCTGCCGATGGGGCTTTTGCTGATTGGCGCTACAATCTCACTGGCCTTGCTTCGACGTTGGTTGCCGCAGGCTCTATTGGTTGCTTTCTTTAAACTTTTCCTGTTGCCTGCCGCTGTTTTATTGCTCTTTTGTCTGACCGGGGTTGATCAACAAACTTTTGCTCCGGCTTTGATTCTGTTGGCCGCACCGACCGCGACTTTGACCTATGTTATGGCCCGTGAGATGGGCGGTCACGTCGATCTAGCCGTCGCCTCAGTCTCTTTGACGACGATCCTTTCGGCTTTTAGTTACGCGTTATGGTTGGGACTGTTGGAAAAAAGTTTTTGATGATTTTGCCGACCGGGCCGGGGTGGCCGCTAGCGATTATGGTTTTGTCAATTTTTATAACCGGTAGAAGATCTACCGTTGAACTGGTGATGAAAACCTCATCGGCTGATAAAACTTCCTCCAGAGTGCATTCGCGTTCGACCAGTTTAAAATCGTGTGCGGCGGCCTGTCGCAGGATGTAGTTCCGAGAAATACCTCCTAGAATATGTTGGTCGGCGGGCGGTGTGTAAAGGATTTTATTCTTTACAAAAAAAATGTTGGAAGCCGTACCTTCACGGACAATGCCTTCTTTGGTGACAAAAACAGCTTCTTGACAGCCCATCTCTACGGCTTTCTGTTTCATCATTATATTGGGCAGTAAGGCGATACTTTTTATATCGCAACGGCTCCAGCGGATTTCGGGGACAGTGATGATCGCAACCCCTTCACGAATCAGTTGCTGATC
>JAYEMC010000233.1:0-2968 GCA_034717935.1 Pseudomonadota bacterium
TCTACACTCAGAGCTCTATAAAAGACGTAATCCAATCTTTTACTAAAGACTTTCTTTATATGTTTATCGCAGTCGAATGTAACCTCGGTTAATAACAACTCACGGGCAAATTCTCTTAGCATGGCAACCCGCCTAAAGTTCCAGGCATTGAAATCACCAGCAACTATCAAAGAGCCCTCATGTGATGATATCTGCGATTTTATGTAGTTCAGTTCGGCTTGAAAATATCTCGAGGTGACAAAATTTACAGCATGCAGATTGACTACCAGTAAATTTTGCTGATCGACCATAAGGTGACGGGTTATGAGTGAGCTCTTATGGGTCATGTATTTCAACTCCTGCGTTTGCGTCAACAGCGCTTCAGCACTCTGACAAGAGACCTTAAACGCATTCATAACGCCAAAGATGTGATTTTTGGTCACTATATTTGGCGATAAAACATAGGAGTAGTCATTTAAACTTATATCTTTCCGCATTCCCTCTTTTACTTCCTGGAGAAGCAAAAAATCGATCTCTTCCTCCTCGACAATTGAGTGCAGATAATCTTTAAAATCTTTTTTTTGGGAAAGCTTTGCCACATTCCAGCACAAAACATTAAAACGCTCTTTACTGATAGAGTTTTGATGCTTTAGCAATTTGATACTTTTAAGCGGTTTTAACATAATTTCTTACATTTGCGGGGCAATGGTGCGCATCAAATTTTCCATGATGCGCCTTACGGGGGTGACCGTTTTAGTTCCGGTTGATGAATTTTCGAGCAACGTTGTCATCCAACTTTCAACCTCTTTAACAACTCTTTGCGAATAGACAAAAGTCGCAATCTCGTAGTTTAAAAACAGACTCCTGTAATCTAAGTTAACGCTGCCCAACATGGCCCCCAGATCATCAAAGAGTATCGCCTTGGCATGCAGCATGGCGCCGTCATAGAGCTCCACATCAACGCCCGCATCTTCCAGCTCCCGCATAAAAGAGCTTCGGGTTACATCGGCAACTAAATGATTTGAAACCCTTGGCGTAATCAGTTTAATATCGAGGCCTTTATGTTTAGCAATTATCAAAGCTTGAGATAATGACTCATCCGGAATAAAATATGGGGTTACAATCCATATCCGTTTTTGCGCACTGTAAATTGCGCAAAGCAAGGCTTCATAGAGTGCATCTTTGCTTAAATCAGGCCCTGACGGGACAATTTGCACACAGGTGTCCCCCTCGTCAGCATCAAGTTGCCCCTCTGCAAAATCCAGCCTCTCATTTGCGGCGTAATACCAACCCGACGCAAAAATCTCAAAAAAACTTTTTACCGATACCCCTTTGATAGAAAAAAGCATATCTTCCCATCTATCTTTTTTGGCTTCCGACCCTAAATATTCATCGGCTAAATTCATCCCGCCGCTTAGAACTTTTTCATCATCAAAAAGATATATTTTCCGATGGCTTCTCAAATTAATATAGTTCCTGAAAGGCATCCGCAAAACCGGCATAAAAAACTCAACCCGGGCTCCGGCCTGACGCAACTCTTTTAATCTGTACTGAGAAAAATAGAGCTGCCATGAACCCAGAGAGTCGATTAGCAGCTTAACCTCAACCCCCGCCTGAGCCTTTCTTATCAGAGCGTTTATAATACTCTTTGTGGTTTCATCATATTTAAAAACATAGGTGCTGATATAGATGGATTTAGTTGAACTTTCGGCACAACTCATAAATTCATTATAAGCTGCAACCGGATTAGTGTAGAGTACAAATTGCTGATTTTCTTCCGCACCATCAATACCATAACTTCTTAAAACCCCATCTATCAGGTTTTGTTCATGGTAGCTTTGGCCGGGATTCTTCAGTTCAATACTCTCTTTCTGATACCGGTTAGCCCGCTTTCTTGTCCCAAAAATAAAATACAAGACAACCGAGAAATAAGGAATAAGGATCATCGACAAAAGCCAAGCTATCATACTTGCAGGAGAACGTCTTTTGTAAACCATATGAACCAGAGCAACGACAATCAAGAGCTCGCCGAGAACCACTAAACTGTGGTAAAAAATTAATTTTGTTACTTCCGGGTTCATCATTGTCCTTTTAACTTACTTTTCAACTGGTTTTTCTCTTTTCGGCACACCAATCGCGAGAGCTGCGGTATAGGTTCATGCAGCATTAAATTGACCGCAAAATAGAGGTCTACCATTTTCACTATCTTTTTGGGGAAATACCACAATAGACATATTGATACAACATCAATATTGTATAATCTATGGGAAGTGATTTGAATATTGTTCTGGAAGCCGACCGGCTTGGTTCATTAAACAAGAATTCGCCGCTCTACTATCGTCAGATTCAAATCGGACGGGTAACCGGCGCCCGGCATGAAATCAAAGCGGCAGATCTCATTGTTCAATATGGGGCTAAAACAGGCAGAAACTTCCGATTTTGACCTGCAAATACTGTTTTCACAAGGACCTTCTCAAGTACCCGGTTTGGGGTTTCATGAACCAGGTCTTCACTTTTTTTAAAAGCCATTCAATCAAATTTAGCTGTTTTATGCCGGCGAAATTTCTTCCGGCTCCGATTTCATCCAGGGTCAATAATATTTTCCTGTGATGATCCTGTATTAGCTTGAGTGGTTCTAATTCTCTTTGCAGCGTTTTTTCGTCCAAAACACTGGCTGAAACCTGGCAATATAAAACTTCGTCGGCACTTGTTGCGACAAAATCAACTTCTTTTTTGGAAACCTTTCCCGTGTAAACTTTGTAACCGCGTCTGAGCAACTCGAAATAAACGATATTTTCAATTAAATGTCCCAAGTCTTCTGCGGCGCCACTCGAAAGCATCCGTCTGATTCCCGTATCAATAATATAGAATTTTCCTAATGTTTTAAGATGCATACGTCCCTTTACGTCATAGCGGTCCACTTTGTAAAAGATATAACTGTCGGTTAGGGCACATATGTAGCGGTCCACTGTATTAACCGAAATCTTTC